>CAYYZT010000026.1:0-8437 GCA_964476015.1 uncultured Chitinophaga sp. | reverse complement strand
GTTGGCGTTGTGGGCCTGTGGGTCGGTTTTGGATATGCCTGCGTTGGCATTGTCGCTCGTCGGCTCGCCCGCATCGGCATCCACCTCTTTTGCCGCATCGCTCAGGTTGGGGTGCTTATCGCCATACACCAAGGAGCCATCAGGGCCAGCAAGGTAAATATGGCCGTGGTGCTTCAGATATTTGCCTTCGGCCAACACTTTTCCCTCATCGTCGTGCTGAAAAGCACTCGACATAAAAATGTCCAGCCCGTGCTGTTTGGAATAAACGATAACCGGAAGCGGAATGGAGGTGTGGCCCCACAAATGCCAATCATGCGAATCACCGATGTGGTGCATGATCATTTCCTTGGCATCAAATTCGCCGCCGGCTTCTTCGTGGCCTGCTTTGGCAGGGTGGGCGAAAAATAGGCTTGAAAGTGCCAAAACCAGCGTAAATATTGAAAAGCGTTCGAACTTCATCAGGCGTTTGGATAAACCTTTTCTCAAAAATCGCTGCAAAGATAGTGGTTTTTCGGCTTCGAAAAACAATTTTCTCACTCTAAATCAATCACTATTGCACAAATGCACCCATATGCCCCAAAAAGTGTACGCTATTCCAAGCATTAGCCCACCCGCTTGTTAACAGAATAATCCTTATATTTCCGTTGGGCAATTGGAAGGGTTATAATTTTGGTCACTATCAAAACCACCTACCATGAAGCAGCAATTACTCAACTATTGCGCAACTATTCTATTACTGTCGTGCCTGGGCAGCGGCCCGCTATGGGCACAGCCGTACCTTGGGTTTGGTAGCAGCAACTACTCGGGCATACACGGCACCCTGTTGCAGCCAGCTTCCATTGTGGACAACCGCATGAAGTTCGACCTTAACTTGGTGAGCTTCCACGGCAGCTTTTGGAACAACTATGTGTTTCTCCGCTCTCGCCACCTTAGGAAAAACTATAACGAGAACGCCGATTTCCAAGACACGTACCTCGGCATAAACGAAAACACCCGCAATAAGTACGCCTACGTAAACCTGGATGTGCTGGGGCCGTCGTTCCAGTTCAACATCGGCCGCAAAAACGCCTTGGGCTTCACCACCCGCTGGCGTACGTTGGTAAACCTTGACAACGTAACGCCAGAACTGGCCCGCCTATCTTGGGAAGGGCTGGACTACCCCCAACTGTGGGGCCTAAACCTGAACAACGAACGCCTCAGCGCGCAAACCATGAGCTGGGCGGAGTACGGCGTAACCTACGGCCGCGAAATAATCGAAGTCGACAAACATTACCTAAAAGGCGCCATTACCGTGAAACTGTTGCAGGGCCTCGGCGCAGCGTATCTTTTTGTGGATGATTTGGATTACAACTTTACCAACGACGATACCCTCTCGCTTTTCAATAGCGATGTAAAGTATGGCCACAGCACCAATTTCGAGTTCAACGAGGATGCTTTTGGATATAATTTTATCTCCAACCCCACCGTGGGCTTCGATTTTGGCTTTGTGTACGAATGGCGCAAGGACAAGGACGAGTACACCTACGATATGGACGGCAAAACGGGCCTCTACCGTAAAGACCGCAATAAGTATAAGCTTAAAGTGGGCTTCTCCATGTTGGACATCGGCAGCGTGAAGTACCAAAAAGGCGATATCAGTGCCAACTTCCTCGCAAATATTGATGATTACTACATCGGCGATTTTGAAGTAGGCTCCGTGGCAGATTTTAACGACACGCTGGAAAAGAACTTCCAGTTTACCCAAACCACCGGCGAGTACTTTACAATGAAACTGCCCACGGCCATGAGCTTGCAGGTGGACTACAACATCTGGAAAGGTTTTTATGCCAACTTCACGGCCTACGGCTCTTTCCGCCGCAAAAACCAAGAGAGCAAGCTGCGCCAGCAAAGCATCATCAGTATTGCGCCGCGTTTCGAGCACAAGTGGTTTGATGTGGCCATTCCCTTTATCTTTTATACCGACCGAAAATTTGCCATGGGCACGTCAATCCGCCTAGGGCCATTGTTTTTTGGCACCAACGATATTATTTCCTTTGCCCGGAACGAGGTGTACGGTGCCGATTTCTACATGGGCCTGAAAGTGCCCATCCCCTACGGCAAGCCGAAGGACAAAGACCAAGACAAAGTGAGCAACCGCAAGGATAAATGCCCGAAAGTGGCGGGCACTTGGGAGTTTGCCGGATGCCCCGATACGGACGGCGATGGCCTGCCCGACCACGAGGACCAGTGCCCCCGCGAATTTGGGCCAAAAGACAACAAAGGCTGCCCTTACCCAGACCCTGACGGCGACGGCATAGTAGGGGCCGACGATAAGTGCCCCAACGAGTTCGGGCCGAAGGAAAACAACGGTTGCCCTTGGGGCGACAAGGACAACGACGGCCTTACCGATAACGTGGACCAGTGCCCAGAAGACCGCGATAAAGACGGGGTGCTGGACAATGTGGACCGATGCCCCGATGAGCCTGGCTCGCCCGAAAACGGCGGTTGCCCGTGGGGCGACATGGACGGCGACGGCGTGCCGGACAACGTGGACAAATGCCCCAAAACCCCCGGCCCCGCCGATAATGCCGGTTGCCCACGCCTAGAGCCGGAACAAGCCAACATCATCAAGCAAGCCTTTGACAACCTGGAGTTTGAGACGGGCAAGGCCATCATTAAGAAAACTTCGTACGCTTCGTTAACGGAGCTGGCCAAATTCCTGATGGACAACCCGACCTACAAGATTCTGATAGCGGGCCATACGGACAATGTGGGCAGCGACGAATCGAACATGAAGCTGAGCCAAAACCGCGCCGAAGCAGTGGCCAAAGCCCTGCAAGACCGCGGCGTGAGCAGTAGCCAAATGAAGGTGGAGTACTACGGCGAAAGCAAACCGATAGCCCCCAACGATACCCCGGCCGGCCGCACCCTGAACCGCCGGGTAGAGCTGACGATACAGTTTGATTGATGGACATTTTATAAGCCGCCCCTTTGTTGCCAATAGGGGCGGCTTCAATTTTTATCATTTATTGGCAATTTAACTCCTGTTTGCCATGCAAAGGTTTTATTTCGATACTTCTGTTTTTGGTGGAATCTATGACGAAGAATTTCGTGATGACACCATTGCGCTTTTTGAAATGGTGAGAAACGGGCAAATAATTTGTGTTTATTCGGAATTAACCCAAACAGAGCTTAGTAAAGCACCGTCAAAAGTTAAAGAACACTTTTTAAGCCTTCCGAAAGATTTTTTAGAAGAAATTCCTGTTACCGAAGAAGCTTATAATTTAGCAGATGAGTATATTAAGGAAAAAGTAGTAGGGAAACCAGCATTGAAGATTGCCGACACATTGCTGCTGCCACTTTAAATAAGGTGGATTATCTTGTTAGTTGGAACTTTAAACACATTGTAAACGTGTTTAGAATAAGAGGTTATAATGCCGTGATATCAAAAACGGCTTTGTACAAATTGATATCCGATCACCAAAAGAAATAGTATCAAGTGGAAACTAAGAAAAAAGAAAAGACATTTGACACGGTTAAGTTCTTCAGGGAAGTGAAAGAGAAAATCTCCAAAGAAACCAAAGGGATGACTTTTGCTGAGTTTAAGGAATATCTCAAAAAAAATAAGCTTCGCCCTTCAAAATAATTCCCACCTATGGACCTAAACCACTTCATACTCCAACTTAAGTGGCTGCGAGGTTAGTTTGGAAGCCTGCAAAACCTCAATACCAACGATTTTTCCTTCTTGGGAATAATCGATAATCACGCCCGGTTTGTCCTCGTCGCTTTCGCACACAGGCAAGTTGTTGAGCGAGACATAGAGAACATCGGTTTCTTTATGATATTTGATTTTCATCTCACAAACTATTCAACCACCTCCTTATCGGGTTTAGTTTGGGGTAGTCGGCCTTGGCTTTTTCGATAAGCTCGTTGAACATGGCATACATGCTTTCCTCCACCTCGCGGCGCACGGCGCGCTGGGCGTTTACGTCTTCCTGTTGGCCCGCAAAGCGAGCGGTATCAATCGGTTTGCCAAAGGCGTAGTAAAACTTGGCCGGTTTGGGTATCAGCGTGGGGCCGATGCCTTTTACGATGGGCGGAATGTGCTCGCCGTTTTTCAGGAATTTTTGGGCAATGCCCGTCTTTTTAAGGAAAGTGCCCAATTTGCTCTTCATCACCTCGTTGCTATCGATAAGGATGTCGTAAGTGTCGTCGCCGCCCACGCCCGCAATGGGAATGATTTGGTAGCCGTGCTCAATGGCCATATGCGCAAAGCCGAGGCGGTTTTTCCAGGTAAGCTTGTACTTTTCCCCTTTTTGTTTGCACACCTCGCGCCCGCCGCCGGGGTACACCAGTATATGTTCCTTTTGGTTCATCAGCTCGGCACAGTTGCGGCGCGTACCTTTTACCGCACCGCCCAAAGAGGTGAGCAGGCTGCGCCAAACGGGCACCTCGTAATGGAAATTATCCACCAGCGAGCGCACGAAAATGCCTTTTTCCTCGTACATTTTCACGGCAAACATGGGCCCATCGAACACGCCGAAAACGGTATGGTTGGTTACGAACAGCGTAGGCTTCTCCGGGTCGATGTTCTCCAAGCCGTAAAACTCCGGCGTAAAATAATCGAACATGGGCTTGGTTAGCTTTTTTGCCAACGACAGGGAGGGCGGGTCGAAGTGCAATTGCTGGGCGTATTCTTGAGGTTTGCTGCTTTGCGTGGCCATGCTGATTTGGTATTTATGCACAAAGTTAGCTAAATTAGTAAAACCCGCCGCTGTTAACGGTAGGGCAACAAACGCTTACTATTGCCGTAACACTATGTACGGCTGCGCTTTTTGAAGCAGATTAGAAGCAATTTACCCGCTAGGTTTATGAACGACATTACGCTATACCTGTTTCCAGGCTTGGGGGCCGACGAAACCATTTTTAGGAATTTGAAACTGCCGGGCTACAACATCAGGCACATCCGTTGGATAAAGCCCCTGAACGACGAAACGCCCGCCGAATATGCCCGGAGGCTGAAATACCAGATTGACCCGAACACCACCCCGGTATTCATCGGGCTTTCCTTCGGGGGCATGATGGCGCAGGAAATGGCCAAGCTGATTGACCCGGCCCTTACCATCATCATTTCCAGCATCAAAACCAAATACGAACGCCCCCTTAAAATGATAGTGGCCCAGCAATTGCGGCCGCATAAATACATCCCGTCCCTATTGGCCATCGAGTTTGAGTTTTGGTATTATTGGGCGTTTGGCAAAACCTCCAAATTGGAACGGGCCTTCGTAAAAAAGATGGCCAAGGGCATCCATCCTGACTTTACCGACTGGGCCGCCAATGCCGCCATCAACTGGGACAATACCGAGCGCATACCGAACTTGGTACACATACATGGCGATGACGACAACCTGTTCCCCAGCCTTTACATCCGCGATTTTATCCGCATCAAGGGCGGCACGCACTTTATGGTGTTTAATCGGGCCGACGAGGTGAGTGCCATCATCCTGCAAAAATTGGAAGGGCTGAAAATGCGCCTACGGATGGCTTCTTAATGTTGATAGGGCGTTGCCCTATCCTGACATCTTTAACCCCTTTGGGGTAAATCAATCCTAAAGCCATAGCCGTTAAATTAATAATGGCACGGACTCTTACCTAGTGCTCTTTTGGGCTTAGCACCGTTATATCGGTCGGACAGCGAAAAGCTGCCTGACCGCACATACTACGCGCTTGCACCAAGTATCTGTTGCATTTCTACACGTAAAGATAATGGCGAGAAGCCTTGGGCCGCTGCCTTCGAGCTATCCAGCGAGGCATCTGCCGGGCGTGGGGCCGCCATGGCAAGGTGGGCTTGGAGGGTTGGTTTGATATGGGGCGAAGGAATATTCGCCGCTTCCGCCATCAGCAACCCGAAACCGTACCTGGAAATCCGTTCCGGCCCACCGAGGTGGTAGAACCCCTTGAATTGTTCCATCGCCAGCAACAACCCCCGTGCGGCGGATATGCCCCCCAACGGCGTGCGGTATTCATCCGTAAACAAAGCCAGTTCCTCGCCTTTGCACAGTTTTTGCAGGTGCTGGCCAAAGAAATTCTTGGCCCCCGCGCCATACATCAAGGGCATACGGCATACCGCCGCATCAGGGTAAACCGTTGCTATGCCTTCTTCCGCCCTAGCCTTTTGCTCTCCATATAAATTCAAAGGATTTGGAGCATCCGCCTCCGTGTACCTGCCTTTTTTACCATCGAACACCATATCCGACGAAGTAAAAACGAAGGGTATGGCCAGTTCTGCCGCCAATTTAGCCAAGTAAACGGTGGCCTCTACGTTGATTTTTTGGGAAACAGCAGGATTTTGTTGGCAGAAATTCACGTCGCCTATGGCGGCGGTGTGTATAATGTAGTCGGGCCGCACCTCGCGCACCACGTTTCGCAAGCCCGTGAGGTCGGCAATGTCCAGTTTCAACACCTGTATGCCCGGTTGCGATGGGGTGTTTTGATGAGTTAACCCAACAACTTGATGTGTTTCTTTAGCTTGCGCGGCCACGTAATGGCCCAAAAAACCGCTGGCCCCCGTAAGCAACAATCTGGTTTTACGGCTGGTGGCCATAGCTATCAGGGTGTTTGCTCGTTGTTCAAAAGCTGGTAGGCATCCCCGTTTCTAGTGGTATATTGGATAATGCCGGCGTTGCGGGCATAGTATACCTCGACTACACCGTTATCCGAAGCGCTATCGCTCTTAAAAACATACACGTCCTTGTAGTTTTGGTCGCCCACGGAGAAGGTTTTGAGCGGCTCTACCAAATCGAACGACTGGTATATATCGCCTACTTTTAGGTAACGCTTAAACTCCATTTCGTCTTTCAACAGATAAATTTTGAACACCTCCCCCTTTTGTGGGTTGCCCAGCGTTACTTCCGCCTCAATAGGATAATAGTTGCGCAACTGGGCGGGGTCTTTAAACCCGGTAACAAACAGCGTTATCTCGTCGCCCACCGTATCGGGGTTTTGAAACAGGAAATGGTCGCCGTCGTCATACACCAGCCAAGACAGCTCTTCCACGGTAAAGGAGCCTTCCGTTTTGCGATTGCCCTCACATGCCGAAAGCAGCATTAGTAGCGTACAAATAAACAACATATGACAAATGGCCCGCATAGCTGCAAATATAGTTTGCGTTTGGCATAAATTGCCCGACTCAAGAACAATGTGTATCAAAATAACCCTAAAGTGGCAAAACAGTTCATTCAACCGTCGATTACACAAATCATTATCTTTGCCCCCAAACCTTATTACCATGTTTGGAGACTTGATGGGCAAGCTGGGCGAAATGCAGCAGCGTATGGACGAAATGAAAAAACGCTTGGACAACATAAGCGTTACAGGCGAGGCTGGTAGTGGCTTAGTAAAGGCTACCGCTACGGGAAACCGTAAGCTGGTAAACCTTTCCATATCGCCGGAACTGTTGCAGGAGAACGATGCCGAGGCTTTGGAAGACCTAATTACCGTGGCCGTGAACCGTGCCTTGGAGCAAGCCGAGAAACTGGCCGAGGCAGAAAGCAGTGCCATGGGGCGCGACTTGTTGCCCGGCTTCCCCGGACTATAGAATCAACCGCCCTTTTTGTAAAACTGCTTGCTGAGGAACTGGATGCTCTGCGTAAACGCGCTTGCGCTGGCAGTGGCATCGTGGTTGGGGTTGCTGGGGTTGGCGAAGGCGTGTACGGCATCGTATTCTTTTACCGTAAGGCTCTTGCCAGCCGTTTGCATATCCTTTTTAAACTGGCCTACCACGGCATCGTTAATCCAGTCATCTTTTTTGGCGTGGACGAACAGCACATCGGCTTGTAGGGTCTTCAGTTTTTCCACGTCTTTTTCGGGCATGCCGTAGTACATTACCGCACCGGCGGCTTGCTTGCCCGCCATCAGCGTGGCCTGTAACGACCATCCGCCGCCCATGCACCAACCCAACGTGGCCACGCTGGCCTGCTTGCCCACGTATTTTAGGGCACCTTGTATAATGCTGCGGGCACGGGCATCGTCAAGCCCGCCCATCAATTTGCCGGCATCTTCTTTGGTGGTGGCTACTTGGCCATCGTATAGGTCTATTACCAAAATGTTCACATCCTTCAGCTTCTCGAAGTACTTCACGGCTTCCTTCTTCATGTAGTCGTTCAGGCCCCACCATTCATGGAAAACGAACAGCCACTTGCCCGTTTTGTAAGGGGTGAGGATTTCAAAGGCGTTGGCCGTTTTGCCGTCTGGGGTTTTGAAGCCTACCATTTGCCCGATGTCTTCTTGGAAAACATAGGGAAGCGGCTCGGCGTGGGAGTTGTTGAAAGCATCGTTGTGCGTGAACAGGGCAAACTCCTGCGTGGAGCTCATGCCGCAACACGACATTTTGTTTTGCGCCATGCCAACGCTGGCCACAAGCAACATACATAGCAATGTTGATAATAGTCTCATAGTG
>CAYYZT010000025.1:16892-18136 GCA_964476015.1 uncultured Chitinophaga sp. | reverse complement strand
CGAGGATAAAGAAACCATCGTAGAAGAAGTTAAAGGGAAACAAACCGAATTGGGCTGCGGCAAAATGGTTATCAAAGCTGCCTACAAGAAAGCGACCAAATCCAAGAAAGCCAGTATCGTCATTTCGGTGGAGCTAACTAAAGATCTACAAAAGGACTATGAAATTATTCCCCACTCACCGGATGAAGCCGAAAACCAGCAACGGATTAGCGATTTTATGGCCAAATATGTAACCAAGCCGTTCGAGTACATGGACAATGTGATTGGGGTGGAAATCAATTTTAACAAGGTGTTTTATACTCCTGAGAAACTAAGAGAAGTTTCCGAAATCAAAGCTGATTTGGAGGCATTGGGAAATGAGTTATCAACTCTTGAGAATGAATTTGCTTTATGAAAAGATATAAATCATATAAGCATTCAGAATTAAGCTGGTTAGGTCATATTCCTGATTCATGGAATACTGCAAGAAACAAACATATTTTTCAGGAAGTAGCAGATTGCAGAAGTACTGGTGAAGAAACCTTGTTAACGGTTTCTCACATCACAGGCGTAACACCACGAAGTGAGAAGAATGTAAATATGTTCTTCGCTGAGTCCATGGCTGGTTATAAAAGAGTGAAGGAAGGAGATTTAATTATTAATACCATGTGGGCATGGATGGGTGCTTTGGGAGTAGCAAAGGAAGATGGGATTTGTAGTCCTGCCTATAATGTTTATAGAAATAATAAAGGTATTGACTATTATGCAGAGTATTTTGACTATCTCTTTCGTACTCCAAATTTCATAATAGAAATGACAAGGTTTTCAAAGGGAATAGTAGATTCTCGTCTTAGGCTTTATCCAAAGGATTTTTATAGGATTAATACTTGTTTGCCAAGTATAAATGAACAAATCGACATTGCAAACTACCTCGACACGAAAACCCAAGCCATTGACAAGAAAGTAAGCCTACTGGAAAAGAAAATAGGCTATTATCAGGAGTTACGAAAAAGCTTTATCAATGAAGCTGTTACGAAAGGGCTGGATAAGAATACAGAGCTCCACTCAAACGAGCTCGGATTTGCCACACCCAAAAATTGGCTCAGATACCGCCTTAAAGATTTGGGTTCATTGTATAGTGGCCTTTCCGGTAAAAGCGGTGATGATTTTAACCAGGACGATAACCCGGACAACAAAGGTTTTATTCCTTTTACCAACATTGCTAACAACACCTATTTGGAGCGAAACCATTTAGGTACAGTTGT
>CAYYZT010000025.1:10236-16882 GCA_964476015.1 uncultured Chitinophaga sp. | reverse complement strand
ATGAAGGCGAAAAACAGAATCGGGTAAAAAGGGGGGATATTTTCTTTCTGATGAGTTCAGAGGGCTATGAAGATATTGGCAAGTCAGCAGCCTTAGCGGAGGAAATTGAGGGAACCTACCTCAACAGCTTTTGCAAAGGCTATCGGGTAAACCCTCGGAAAGCCAATCCCTACTTCCTGAACTACCTAATGCTCTCAGATTATTACAGGCAATTGCTTATTGTGGAGGGTAAAGGTTTCACCCGGATCAATTTGAAAATGGAGAAGGTTAACGACTTTTTGGTGTATATCCCTGATAAGCTTTCTGCTCAAGAAGAAATCGTAAAATTTTTGGATGCCAAGCTAGATACCATTGCCAAAATCAACCTAAACATTCAAACCCAGATAACAACCCTCAAAGAGTTTCGCAAAACGCTCATCAATGACGTGGTAACGGGCAAAATAAAGGTAACAAACTAATAGGATGAAAGAGCTGGACTTACAGGACAAATACCTAGTCAACTTCCTTTGCGAAAGGCCGGACGGCCTTCAATACAAGGACGCAAAGGCGAATACCGTATCGCCCCAATTCTTCATCGTGGAAGATTTGAAATACTTCATTTCGGAAACCGAGCTGAACAGGGGCAACTACAAAAAGCTCCTCAAAAAATTCAAAAGCGAAAAAGATCTCTTGAACGCCTTCACCCTGTTCTTGGACGAAAAGATAAAATCTTCCATGAACATGGCGATATTTATCAATTCCAATAAGTCGGTCACTTTTGAAGGAATAAAGCTCCACCTCTTTTATCCGAGCGGAAGCGAATTTGAGGAAGACAGGCTCTTTGAGCAAAACGTGTTTTCTGTGGTACAGGAGCTTCCGTACTCGTTCAAATATGAGGGCAGGCAGTATTTCTCGTTCCGCCCCGACCTTTCATTCTTCCTCAACGGTATCTATCTCGGTTATAGCGAGCTCAAGAGCAACTGGAACAACCAGACATCCATGAAAAACGGGCGCATGAAAGTGGCAAAAGACTACCTGAACGCCGTGCAGGAATATCTGGCCATTGCCGACAGGAACGACCTTTCGCAGACCATCCGGAAGGATTTCCTCAAAATATTTGAGAAGGCCATCCACATCACTTCTACAGACCTCGCCGAAACCTACGTTATCCGAAATATTTCCAATCATTTCGACGAAATCAAAACCACCGTACAGAACGGTAGCTACGATTTCGAGCAATACGATAAAAAGGTTTTAAAGGATTTTAAGCCTTACCCGATCAGCAACAAGGAAGGTTCTAAAACAGAGCGGTTTGAGGAAGTGTTCAAAACCCTGTACGACAAAAAAATGATAGAGAAGGAAATACTCTATTACAACTTCATCGAACGGGAGCTGATCAAAAAAGAAGGCGGTAAGGCAAAAGAGTACAAGCACAATGACGGCAGGCTCATAAGCCCCAGGCCCAAGCAAAAATTTGGTACGGACAAGATACTCGCGAAAATCAACGAGTTTTTGGAGCACGAGGATGAACCGGAATATTTTATTAAAAAACTGGAAGCCGAGCTACGGGCCAAGGGCATAAGCGAGGAGCGGATTAAGGAACTGGTAGCCAAACGGCAGAAATACCAGAACAACAAAACCGTTTATTCGCTCCTGATGCAGTATGCCGCAGGGTTCGGCAAAAGCAATATCATCGGCTGGACAGCCCTGCAACTGAAAGACCTGCGCAAGGACGGGCAATATGTGTATGATAAGGTAATGCTTGTGGTGGATAGGTTGCAGCTCCGGGACCAATTGGATTCCAAACTGCACAACATGAACATACAAAAAGGGATGTTCATAGAAGCTACCGACCAGAAAAGCTTCATCGCCGCCCTTGGCAGCGATAGGAGGATAGTGGTAGTGAACCTGCAAAAATTCGCATCCGTCAACAACATTTTAGATGAATCGGTAATCAAGAAGCTGTCCAAGCTGAGGATCGCGTTTCTTATAGATGAGATACACCGTAGCAACAGCGGCGTACAGCACGAGGAAATGGTGAGCGTTTTCGACGAGTTGCAAAGCAGCTTTGACCAGAACAGGGAATACCAAAAGCACCAAAACAAGAAGAACCTGATCGTAGGTTTCACGGCCACGCCAAGCGACCATACCTTGGCGCGCTTTGGCGAGTTCAACAAATATGCCGAAGCGGAGAAAATCTGGATCCCTTTCGACAGCTATACCATGCGCGAAGCTATCGAAGACGGGTATATTTTGAACCCTATCAAAGGCATCGTACCTGTTTCGGCCAAGATGTATTTTGAGATACCGGACAACGAACTGGAAGGCTTTGAAGGCGATCTAGGCTATGGGTTTGAGGAAATACCGGACGATACCGATACAGGCATTGACGCATATGGAAAAAAATACGCCATCCGGAAAAAGAAAATCTACCTCAATACCCAACGGATCGAAGCCATCTCCAAATTCATCGTGGAGCGCCTTGTTAGCTCCGTGTACCACAATATCAGAGGCACGGCCAAAGCAATGTTGGCGGTTTCATCCATACAGGCAGCTATCAAGTACAAAGGGTTTATTGACAGGTACTATACCGAAATCGTAAAGGAGAAAAAATACGAACGGTTTGAAGATGCCCCCATCTATGTTGTTTATTCGGACAATCAAGAACACAGAAGTGCCAGCAGCCTGAACGGAGGTTTGAACGAAGAAAAAGTACTGCAAAACTTTGCCATCAAGAAAAACGGCTTGATCATAGTGGTGGACAAGCTCCAAACAGGGTTTGACGAACCCAAGCTCCATACGTTGTTTTTGGATAAGGAAATCAGGGGTATCAATGCAATCCAAACCATCTCTAGGGTAAACAGGACCACCAAGTATAAAAACGACTGCAAGATCATTGATTTCTCGTACAAGAATGTAAATGTGAGGAATATCAAGGCTGCTTTTGAGCATTTCAGCAACGTAGTAGTTTCTGATTTCGATCCGTTGGGCGACGAAGACAAATTGGCTGACTTATACAAAGGCTTGAATACGCATCCGGTATTTAAGGCTTACTTTCCGCAGTTCAAGGCTTATCATACTGCCAACCCCGATATATCAATTGTGGTAGCAATTGAAGATGCCTTGGACGAGTACATCCGCAACCAAAAAACGGAAGCCAAAAGGCTAAAGGAAATGGTTTTGAGTTATTTTAAGATCCTAAACCTTATTGAGTTTGTACTTGATTTGGACCCAAAATACAGTGAAAAGCTTTTGCTGGGTTTCTGGCGCAAATACAACATGCTCTATAACCAAATTAACAAACATGATGAGGTTATCGATGATGTTGAAATCTATTTTGACAATCGTATTGGAATTGTTGCCCCGAAAGAGCCAAAAGAGAAAGATAATAAGCCTAAAAACCCCAGTCCTACCGATCCGGACCAGCCAAATAAGTACAAGTACAATATTCTCAAGGTTATTGAGAAACGCAACCAAGAGGAAGAGGCCATTGCCGAACTTATTGCTGATTTTGAGAATAGGATAACTGCGCTTTTTGAATTCATTAAGCAAAATGAATCGGGCCTGCGGTTGATAGCAAAAATCAATGACGAAGGTTCCGCATTCTCTCAAGATGAGATTTATTCAGATTTCACCAAATTGTACCGCAAGTTCACCATTAAGAACAAGGACTTGGGCGATTTCTTTATTCGGGAAACGAAAGACATACTCACCCAACTGTGCGACGACTTTGAAAGGTCGTTAAGGAAAGGCCAGAATCAAAAACCGATCATTGAACTAGCTGAAGGGCATATTTATGCCGATACGGAAAATATAAAGCTGGCCGAAGGAATTTTTGATGCCTACTCCCAGTTCGCAGAAGCCTTGGGCTTTACAATCACGGATGAAGGAACTTTTGAAGAAGGTTCTTGGGTCAAGAAGCGTATTAAAATGGTACAAGACTTCTTCAAGCGAGAAGAAGTTCAGAAAATCTATCAGAAAGGCAAACGCAGCTTGGAACTGGCCCATATTGAGAAAGTGCAGGCAGAAATTGATGGCTTAAAAGTTGGTGCGGCTGCCCAGCTATTAGCGAGTGTAAAAGACACGCCTAATGTTGCGCTCAAGCTTGGCTCCATTGTACTCATCAAACAATCAGCCGATGGGCAGGAACAGACAGTGGTTTTTGATCTGACAGACGAACAGCGTCAAAATCTTGAAAAAAACAACTTCTTGCTTAATCAGCCACATAATTTGTTGAAATATTTAAACGGTCAATAAATTGGTTGTAACGCACCTTAGTCTATGCATTTTGCATAAATTTCTCTAGACGTTCTACATACTTAGGCAAAATATCTTTTCCTTTTTCAAAATTCATTACCGCGGTGGAGTCCATGGTTATTCGTTTAGCGAGTTCGCCTTGACTTATGCCGTGCCGCATACGATATGATATTACCTTGCCCCTAAGTGAGCTTTCCTCCACGCCTATCAACGGCACATAGCCAAGGAAAGAGATAATCTTCGGCAAAAAAGAGATCATAGGTATTTTATGATTTAGCTCCCATTGCGCTATTGTATTCTCGTTTAGTCCTAGCAAATGGGCAACTTTTGCTTGTGACAAGCGCAAGTCTAACCTTTGCTTTTTGAGATGATCGCCGATGGTTAACAACGCCGTAGGATAACCGTCAGGCTTATATTTTGAAGCTCTGAAGTGGATTTGGCTAATGGGCAACAGAACGTATGCCCTTGTACTTGCACAGCTCGGCCACGGTCATTTTGCCCAGTTGGTTCAGGTTGTTGCCCGCCCCGGCAAGGATGCGCTTGCTCAGGTCCACCGCGCTCTCCGTTGCGTTGCCCGAACCGATGAGGATGGCTATCAGTTCGGCATCGCTCAGGGCGCGTTTGCCTTTCAGCAGCAGCTTTTCCCTAGGGCGGTCTTCCTCGGCCCAGGTTTTGATGGTGAGCTTGTTGTCGGTTGGGTACATGGGGGCTAGGGTTTTATATGCCGATACGGGGCGTTCGGCATGCGGTAAATGTGGCCTATGAACACTTTGGTGTTTCGGCCAGCTATGTACACGTAAACGTCTTTGGTAACGGGGATGATGTAAACGGCCATGGCGTCGCCTTCTGTAAAGTCGCTGGCTTCCCGGCGATTCTCCTCGCCGTCGTATGCCAAGGTGTACACGCAGGGCGAGCGCCAACCTACTAGGTTTTTCTGGTACCCGACAGGCGTGTATTCGTACTGTTCGGTTCCCTTCCGTTCGATAAACTGGGGCGAATTGATGATGTCGCCATATCGGTACACCCCATCCTTATAGCAGTCGCATTGGGCTTTGAGCGTCTTTTTAGAGAATTTGCGCCTCTCCAGCGCAATATGGCTCTGGTAGTCTTCCACCATAGCTTGGGCGAAAGCGTAGTAAGCCTTTTTATCCAGTTCTTTTAAAATGTCGTACACATTGAATTCCGTAAGGTTACGGTCAGCTTTGTCGTTATGGTCCAATATTTTTACTAGGTCCGTGCCCTTTACCTGCCTAAAGCAGTCGGCATAGTCATATACATCCAACGGGGCAGAGCGTTTCGATTGTTTTTCGTTGAAACAGTCTATCAACTGGCCGCATACCTTATAGGCCAGTTTTTTCATTTGGGCGTTTTGTTTGTCGTAGTTTGCTTGGCCTTGGGCCGATAGGGCAAGTGCCCAACAAAGTGCCAATGCCGTTAAACCGATTTTCATGGTGCCTTTTTTTGAGGGTACTAATATGGAGAAAAATATCCATTTTGATTGCATTGCGGCGCAACGCGGCACGCCGTTGGCAAAACCGCGATTTTATATTTGCAAACACAAAAAATACCGCTATCTTTGCAGTCCGCTTTTAAGGAACAGTATTTAGTACCACGATAGAATAAGAAGCAATGGCACATCATAAGTCAGCTAAGAAACGCATCCGTCAAATTGCCAAGCGCCGTTTGGAGAACCGTTACCATGGTAAAACCACCCGTAACCTTATCCGCGAGATACGCGCTACCACCGACAAAGCAACCGCTACCAAGCAATTGTCTTTGGTGATTTCCAAAATCGACAAGTTGGCAAAGCGTGGCAACATCCACAAAAACAAGGCTTCTAACCTGAAATCAAAGGTTACCAAGCACGTGAACGCATTGGCCGCCTAAGGTCATTGGTGATAAATTAAGGTGTTAGAGAGCACGTTTCTGCAAAGGGACGTGCTTTTGTTGTTTTTAATGTATCAAGTATCTTCCCTAGTAACAACTCGTAACCCGTAACTCGAAACCCGCAACTATTCCCGCCTTACCACCGTGGCCGATGCCTGCGCAGTAGGCAACAGGGTGAGGTCGCTTACGTTTACGTGCGGGGGCAGGGTGGCCATAAAAGCTACGGCATGCGCCACATCGTGCGCGGTAAGCGGTTGCAGGCCTTGGTACACTTTCTTGGCCCGCTCCTCGTCGCCCTTGAAGCGCACTAGGGAAAACTCCGTTTCCACCATGCCGGGGTTGATGCTGCCTACCTTGATGCCGTAAGGGTTCAGGTCGATAAGCATGCCTCGGGTAAGCGCATCCACCGCATGTTTGGTGGCGCAATACACGTTGCCGTTGGCATATACCTCTTTGCCCGCTATGGAGCCTACGTTGATAATGTGGCCGCTTTGGCGTTCCTTCATCTGCGGCACTATGGCCC
>CAYYZT010000025.1:0-10226 GCA_964476015.1 uncultured Chitinophaga sp. | reverse complement strand
GAGCAGCCCTTTGATGTTGAGGTCCACCATCGTGTCCCAGTCGTCGGTATCGCCGTCTTGTATAGGCGAGAGGCCGTGGGCGTTCCCGGCGTTGTTCACCAGCAAATCTATCTGCCGGAAACTTTCGGGCAGGGAGGTGATGGCTGCATCCACGGCCACCTTGTCGCGCACGTCGAATGCCAATATGTGTACGGGTACGGGCGCGAGCTGCTGTTGCAGGTCCAGCAAACGTTCTTCGCGCCTGCCGCAAACAATCAATTGAAAGCCTTGGTTGGCAAGGGTTTCTGCGGTAGCACGGCCGATGCCGCTGGTGGCTCCGGTAATGAGGGCGGTTTTAGGCATGGAGTTAGGTGAGCATGGCGGCCAAAGAGCCGAAAATAATAATGAGTACCAAAAAGCCCAAATACACGGCCAATATTACGCCTATGACGGTCCAGAAGGTTTTTTGTTTGGCAAAAGAATCTTCCAAGGCGGAGGTGTGCCCGTGGCGCGCAAAGCGTTGGAGGTGGTTTCCTGCCTGAAACAACAGGTAGTATATGTAAATACCCAGCGCAAGAAAAGCTAGATAAAAAACGAACGCAAAAGCAGGCAAGGCAGCAAAAGCTCCCAATGCGGGTACCGCCTCGCTAATACCCACAATGAGTGCCACCACGAAGAAAATAAAAATCAAGGAGCACAGTATTAAACCTGTAAGCCCTATAAAACGCAGCCAAGGGGCCATGCCTACCAAGGCGGTGCGCATGCGGGGTGTAAGGAAGCCGTCGTTGGAAACGTTTTCGTCAAGAATGGACATGGGTTATAATTTGTTGTGGGCAGGCAAGATAGTTTCTTTCTGCCATATCTGCCAACAAACCTACCATTGGAACTCCCCGTACGGACCGCGTATGGTTAACTGGGTTTTTTCCGAAGCTTCCACGCGGCCTACTATTTGCGCATCGATGTTGAAGGATTTGGAGAGGGCCACCAAGTCATTGGCCACCGCTTCGTCCACATACAGTTCCATACGATGGCCCATGTTGAACACCTCGTACATCTCGCGCCAGCCCGTGCCGCTCTCTTGCTGAATGAGGCGGAACAATGGTGGCACCGGCAGCAGGTTGTCTTTGATGATGTGTACGCCTTGGGCAAACTTCATCACCTTGGTTTGCGCCCCGCCGCTGCAATGGATGATGCCGTGGATGCCGCTACGGTATTGCTCCAGCGCTTTTTTGATAACGGGCGCATACGTGCGGGTAGGGGAGAGGATGAGCTTTCCGATGGGCAGGCCTGTTTCGGGTTCGATGTCGGTGAGTTTCTTGCTGCCCGCATATACCAAATGGCGCGGTACGTTCGGGTCAAAGCTTTCGGGGTATTTTTCGGCCAAATAATGGCCCAGCACATCGTGGCGGGCACTGGTAAGGCCGTTGCTGCCCATGCCGCCGTTGTATTCGGTTTCGTAAGTGGCTTGGCCGTAAGATGCCAGCCCCACGATAACCTGCCCGGGGCGGATGTTGTTTTCCAACACATCCTTACGGGCCATGCGTGCAAAGGCGGTGTAGCCCACGTCCAGCGTGCGCACAATGTCGCCCACGTCGGCGGTTTCGCCACCGGCTAGGTGCAGGGTCACGCCCAGTTCGGCCAGTTCGGCAATAAGGTCGGTGCTGCCTTTAATAAGGGCCGCCACCACTTCGCCCGGCACTAGGTTTTTGTTGCGCCCGATGGTGCTGGATACGATGATGTTGTCCACCGCGCCCACACAAATCAGGTCGTCTATGTTCATAATAAGCGAGTCCTGCACAATGCCGCGCCATACGCCCATGTCGCCGGTTTCGCGCCAGTAGAGGTAGGCCAAGCTGGTTTTGGTGCCCGCCGTGTCGGCATGCATAATGTTGCAATGGTCTGGCGAACCTGCTGCCAAGTCGGGCAGTATTTTGCAGAAAGCGTTGGGGAAAAGGCCCTTGTCCAAATGTTTGATGGCCTCGTGTACATCCTCTTTTTGCGACGATACGCCCCGCGCGGCATACTTGTTGGTATCCATGGGGCAAAGTTAGTTTTTTTAAGCGAGGATGCTTAAAACAAAAGAGGTCCGGGGCCTGCTTTCCCCGAACCTCACACACAACACTAACTAAATCGTTTTAGAAGCTTATTATAGTTTGCCCAAGGCTTTTTCCACCGCCACGCGCCTTACCAAAAGGTTGTAAATGGCCCCGGTATAGTTGCCCTGCGTTTGCGTGAGCGACGACTCGGCATCGGCCAGTTCCAAGCTCGATGCAAGGCCCTCGCGCTTCATGGTGCTTACCCTGTTGAATATCTTTTGTGCCAGCTCCAGGTTGCGGCGTTGTATCTCGTATTCTTGCAGCGCGTTTTTAAACTCCGTGAGCGCGTTTTTGTATTGTAGTTGCGCCTGCTCCTTAAAGTTGATGATGTTGTTCTGTATCTTTTGGTAGTCCAGCTTTTTCTGCTGGTACACGGCCCCGTTACGGTAACTGTCGAAAATGGGGATGCGCAGTTGTATGCCCACATATCCGCTCTGGAACCATGGTAGTTCCGAATCGAAGAAGTTGAACGACTGGCGTTGGGCATTGAAGCCATAACCGAAAAAGCCTACCAGCGAGGGGAAGTAGTTGGCCCGAACCTGTTGCATGTCATATTTGCGCAGGTTGAGTTGTTTGGTGAGCAAGCCGTACTCAATGCGGCTTTCGGGGTTAAAATCGCCGAAAGTGGTATCCACGTTTGCCAGCAACATGTCGTTTAGGTTGCCGCTCAGTTTCAGGGGTTGCTCCATCGACATGCCCATTTGGTACTTCAACAAATTAAGCGATAGCTCGGCATTGAACATGGCTTCTTTGTATTTGGATTTGAGGTTGTTCAGGCTCAAATCCAATCGGTCTACGCTCAACTGGTCGGTAAGGCCGGCATTGTACAGGTTGGTGGTTTCCAAAAACAGGCGTTCGATGGTCACCATATTGGTCTCCAAAATCCTGCGGCCCTCCTCGGCCACCAAGGCACCGTAGAAGGCATTGGATATTTGCTGGCGTACCTCAATCTCGGTAAGGTCTTGCTGGTCGGCCGATACGGCCATAAAAGCCTTGTTGGCTTTCAGGCCGATAAAGTATCGCCCGTCCACAATCAACTGTGTTACCTCGAAACTCAAGGTAGAGGTATGCTTGGTACCGAACGTTACTTCCAAATCAGTGGGGTTGCCTATGGCCCCTGCCGGGATGATGCTTACCGGCAGCCTGAAGTTGTTTTGGTAGTTGAGCGCGGCGGATATTTGCGGTAGGCCCGTGCTCAATATCTCCACGGTGCGCATTTTGGTGATACGCTGATCCAGTGCGGAGTTTAGTATGGAAATGTTATGCTCCAAGGCATAGCTTTGTGCCTGTTCCAAGGTAAAGGTAAGCGTATCGGTAGGTGTGGCCGGGGCATTGTTTTGGGCAACGGAAACAAAGGGTAGCGGTGCCGTGAGCAGCAGCAACAATAAGCCTTTGAGCAAGTGGTTTGGCAGTTTCATTATTCCAGTATTTTCTTTTTTTCGAGGTAGGCTTCCCCTTTGGCGGATGCTAGGCCGTGCAGGTGGTATTTCAGTGTTTCGCGGTAAACGGATACGAAATCGTATTTGCTGAACGGAAATAGTTTTTGGTCGATAATCAAATCCATGCGGGCAATGTACACCTTCGTCAATATATCGGGGTTGATGTCGCTGCGGTACAGGCCTTCTTCTATCCCCCGCTTCATATTGTTCAGTATAATGTTGTAAATAAACGTCATTTTGTAATCGGTAAACAATTGCCATGCCGATGGATAGAACTTGAGCAAATCGCTCACTATGGCGGGATTTATGCCCTTCATGTGGCTGGTTACGTGGCGGGCGATGGAGAGGATTTCCTCAATGGCATTGGGAGCCTCTTTCACAATGGCCTCGGTTTGGGCCTGTTCCGCTTTCAGGTGGTTTTCCATGGTGCGGTTCACTAGGTCGGCCTTGTCCGTTACAAACTGGTAAAGCGTTTTTTTGGATGCTCCCAACGCACGCGAAAGGTCGTCCATGGTAGTGTTCTTCACCCCGTAGGTAAAAAACAGCTCTTCTGCTTTGGCCAATATTTTATCTAGCGTATCCAATACATTAGGGTGTTGGTAAATCGGCGGTAAAGATAAGGCGTAAAAACTTTGGAAACTATATTGTGTTTTAAAGTTTCCGAAGTTTCTGCGGCACTTTTCGACGGAAGGCTTCTTCCGTCCGTTGGTTTCATCGTTAAGTATGTACGAATGGGTGGATTAAATATTTTGCCGTGCCCATCACCTTATTTGCCCATAAGCGGCGCGCCAAGGTTTTGGAACGTTTTGGCGCGCAGGGCCACGTTTTCGCGCACGTCCATCCAAAACAGGTTGTAGTCGGCCACGTGGTACACTTCCATCTTCACCAAAAAAGCGAACGGTATCTTGGGTTTCGTTACCCAAAGCAAGCCGTCGTGTACCCGTGCCCGTATGCATTTGGTGTGAAGACCTTTAAAGTTGCGGTTCACCAAACCTTTCGCTTGGCCCATCTCGCTAAAGGTGGTGTCGGTAGTCCAGTTGATGGGGTTGATGCTCACCGTGCCCTTGCAAACGGTATCGTAAAAGGCCGGTTTATAGTTTTCTGCATAGGCGCCCCACGCCACATAGCAGCCCGTAGCGGTGGAGTCGGTGCAGGGTTGTAGGTGGGTGTAAACGTCGGCCTTAAAAGGCATGCCCACCAAATAGGCGGCCACCAATTGGTCGGCCAACGGCTTGCCGTCAAAAAACTCCTTTACCAACCTAATGGCATGTACCGTGCCCTGGCTGTGCGAAGCGATGATAACGGGCCGCCCGTTGTTGTGGTGGGCCATATAATATTCAAAAGCCGCCTTCACATCTGTGTAAGCAAGGGCCAAGGCCTCGTTGCCGCCGCTATTGCGGTAATGGAACGCCCGGATGTGCGCCTGCCTGTACCGTGGCGCGAACACCCGGCAAGTACCGTTGAAGATGGTGGCTTGGTGCTTGATGGGCATGTTGTCGGTATATTCGTTCAGCTCCGTATTGCTCAAACCCGCGTTCCAAGGGTCGCCAGTAAAATAGGTGGTGGGATGAATGTAAAACACATCCACCGTGGCATTGGCTTGGTCTTCTTTGATGGACTTGGCCGGGGTCAAATCCGCATTGTCGGCCTTGGTGGGCAGGGCGGCCCAGTTGTCCGCGTTGGCATAGTCAGGCTTCGGGGGCACCGGGGACTCGGCAAACGGGTACGGAATGGGCGGCGGTGCCTGCACCTGCGAGGAAGCTGGCAGCGTAGAGAAGAGCAGCGTAACGATAACGGAAGCCAATACGGATTTCATGGTGGTGGTACTTAGGGTGCAAAATTAATGTCGGAACACTAGATGGCGAAGATTGGTTTCATGTTTTTCAATTTTTCTTGAAAGAAATTATTTTGAGGCGAGAATTGTACCTTTGGAGCCATGGGACAAAAAGAACTGAGCAGCCGCGAAAAGCTGAGGCACATACAGCATGTGCTGGACGGAATGGATTTGGAAGCAGACTTTCAAGAAGCCAACGGGGACATACTGACCGATGTGCTGATTGTGCCCATCGTGTTTGGCGATGACGACGAAAGCGACGACCCGCCCATTTTTACCCTTACCTACATACCCGGCACGGAGGAGTATTACGAGAACGTATCGCTGTTGCAACTGATGGTGGAACTGCCGCTGGAGGTGGAAGAGAAAAGTAAGGCCGAGCTGTTCGGGTTTATATTGCGCATGAACCAACAAATAGGCATCGGGGCATATTATATCGATGAGGAGAACAAGATTGGCCTGCGCCACATCCTCTCCCACGGGCGTTTCGGTTATGTGGATGAGAGCGTGCTTACGGATACGGTGAACTTGCTCCTCAGCATGGCGCATTATACCGGCCAAGGTGTGGCAGACGTGCTCAACGGTGCCGACCCGGAGGAAGTGATGGAAGGGTTGTTTGGCTAGGGTAAAGACACAAGACATAAGACACAAGACATGAGATAAAGCATATGATATACCCGCAAGGCAAGTTTGTAACTTAGTGTAGGCAAAAAGTCTTGTGTCTTGTGTCTCACATCTTGTGTCTATTCAAAAATGAGAAAACAAATACAGTTGCGGCTAAGCCCGCAGGAAAATGCCAGCACGGACCTCTTGTTGCGCAAGTGTGCCCAAGCGGTGGGCGTGGCCGCCAACCGTGTTACGGGCATCCGCCGTATTCGCGAATCCATTGATGCCCGTAGCCGCAACGTGATGATACAGTTGATGGCTGAAGTGGTGGTGGACGAACCCTACCTGCCCGAAACCTATTCCGCCCCCGAAATTATAAATGTTGGCCAAGCCAAGCCCGTGCTCATTGCCGGGGCTGGCCCCGCTGGGCTGTTTGCGGCCATTAGGTTGATTGAACTGGGCTTTAAGCCCGTGATTTTAGAACGCGGCAAAGACGTGCGCAACCGCCGCCGCGACCTAGCCGCCATTACCAAACAGGGGGAGGTAAACCCCGAAAGCAACTACTGTTTCGGCGAGGGCGGGGCGGGCACTTATAGCGACGGCAAGCTCTATACCCGCAGCACCAAGCGCGGCGACGTGCAGCGCATCCTCGATTTGTTTACGCGCTTCGGGGCCGATGAGGCCATCAATTACCACGCGCACCCGCATATCGGTACCAACAAACTGCCACAAATCATCAGTGCCATGCGCCAATATGTGGAGGATTGCGGCGGCGAGGTACATTTCAACACCAAACTTGCCAAGCTAATAGCGGATGGCGACCAACTAAAGGGCATTGTGTGCGCTGATGGGCAAAAGCTGATGGCCGATGCGCTTATACTTGCCACGGGCCACAGCGCGCGCGATATTTTCGAGCTGCTGCACGGCATGGGCCTGTTGGTGGAGGCCAAGCCCTTCGCCCTCGGCGTACGCATCGAGCACCCGCAGGATATTATAGATAGCATCCAATACCACTGCGAGGTGCGCCACGAGTTGTTGCCAGCCGCCAGTTATAGCCTCGTGCACCAAGCGCAGGGCAGGGGCGTGTTCTCGTTCTGCATGTGCCCGGGCGGTATCATTGCCCCGGCATCCACCAATCCGGGCGAGGTGGTGGTAAACGGATGGTCGCCCAGCAAGCGCAACAACCCTTATGCCAACAGTGGCATGGTGGTGAGCGTGGGCGATGACGATTTTAAGCAGTACCAACGCTTCGGACCCTTGGCGGGCATGTATTACCAGGCCGAGGTGGAGCAGAAAGCGTTTGCGGCGGGCGGCGGCCAACTCAAAGCCCCGGCCCAGCGGGTTACTGATTTCATCCGTGGCAAGGTATCATCCTCCCTGCCCGATTGCTCGTATATTCCCGGCATCGTTTCGCAGGATTTGCGCAACGTTTTGCCTCCCGAGGTACACGTGCGCCTGCGGGAAGGGTTGGAGGCTTTCGGCAAGAAAATGCGTGGCTATGTAACCGAACACGCCGTGCTGGTAGGCGTGGAAAGCCGCACCAGTACCCCGGTCCGAATCCCCCGAAACGAATTGTTGCAGCACCCGCAGCTAAAGGGCCTCATTCCGTGTGGTGAAGGGGCAGGCTACGCCGGGGGCATCGTTTCCGCGGCTATGGACGGGGAACGGTGCGCCGAGGCCGCCGCGCAGTTGGTGGCCAAGTAAGGCACTTATTGTTTCGCCACCGATTTTATCCATTTAATCACTCCTTGCATATATACTTGCTGGTCGTCCCACTGGCATAGGTGGCTGCCGTTCGGGCAATAAAGGTAGCTTCCGTTTTGCACCAGTTTGCTCATTTCTTCCATCTCGGCGGGGTTCATACTGTCATATTTTGCCCCTATCATCAACGTGGGCACGGTAAGCTCCTTTAGGCGGTCCCAAACCGTCCAGCCCTTCAATATACCGCCGGGCACAAACTCGCTGGGGCCCTGCATGTATTCGTACACTGTTTGGTTGAAGTGCTTAAAGCTGCGGTTTACCGGTTCGGGCCAAGGGTCGAGGCGGCAAATATGTTTCTTGTAAAAAGCGTTGAACATCAAATCCAGATAGCGCGGATGCTGGTATTGCTCGCGCTTTTCGTAGTAAGTGAGCGTATCCAGTACTTCTTTGGGCAGTTCGGCCCGCAACAGGTTGTTATAGGCTTCATATCTATCGAAATCGGCCGTCATGTTGCTGATGATAAGCCCCTTGAGGCGGTGTTGGTATTTCAACGCATATTCCATGGCCAGTATGCCGCCCCATGATTGGCCGAGCAGGAAGAAGTTGGAGCTATCGAGGCCCAAATCCGTCCGTACCTGCTCCACCTCCTCTACAAAACGGTCGATGGTCCAGAGGCTCATGTCATCGGGCTGGTCGCTGTGGTAAGAGCCCAGTTGGTCGTATTGGTACAGCTCTATATTGGCTTGCGGAAAAAAGCTCTCGAAAGCGATCATCAGCTCGTGCGTACCTGCGGGGCCGCCGTGCAGCAGTAGTACTTTCATGGTAGGGCTGTTGCCGATGCGCTTGGTCCACACTTGGTAGCCTTCCTTTAGCTTTACCATGTGTATGCCACCTGCCTGCACGGCATCGTTGGTGGTATATTGCAGGTAGTTGCAAACGATAGAAGTGTCTTGTGCCGCGGTTTGTGAAAGCTCGTTGGTAATGGGCGATTTGCAGGAAAACATTGCCCAAAGCGGCATGAATAGCATCCAATAAAAGCGCATGGAGGTGGTTTTGCCACAAATTACAATTTTCCAATCGTTTCAACCCACAACTAGTGTCACACTGAGTCCTTCGACAAATGCTCAGGATAAACTCTGTCTAAGTGCGTAACCCACAACCCGTAACCCGTAACCCAGTTCAATAAGCATACACCAGCAGTTCGCTATCGGTAAGCACCAGCAGGCGTTCGTTTTGTATGTGGATGTCCAAAATTTTGCCGGCCACTTGCGGCAGGGGGATGGGGCGGGTATCAAAGGTTTGCAGGTTATAGCTCAGCAGTTGCCCGTTTTGGAAGTACACCAGTTGCCCCTTGAACGCTTGGAAATTGTCCAAAGCCTTGAGCGGGATGGTTTGGCTGTACACACCGAACAAATCGAACACGTGTATGCCCACTTCCGGTTCGTTTACAAACAAGCGGTTGTCGGCCTCCAACAAAAAGTTGGGCCGTATGCTGCGGTTGAACAGCAGGCTCAGGTCGTCGCTTTCGCGAATGAGGTTGAGCCGCTCGTCAATCTTGCGCAATTTGAATACCAACTCGTCGTAAATCCATACGTTGTTGTCCAGCGCGAGGCACACCACATCTACTTGTAGCACGCCCAGGTTTTGCAGGCGCACCACGGTTTTTTCCGAAAGCGTGTTATCCAGAAACACCACAATGTCGTAGTCGTTGAAAAACAACAACACTTTCAAGGGGTTGCTGGCGTCGATATGCGTGGGCTGGCCAAATTTGAGCACGCTGTAGCTCACGAAGCGGCTGTAAACCGGGTCGAACTTGACGAGTTCTTTTTTCGGGGTGATAATGTAGGCGGCCCCAAACTTGTCAGAAGTGAGCACCGTGCCCTTGATGGGCTGGCTATACAGTAGGCGGTACTCGTTAGCCATCAAGCCGCCGCACCACCACGTCAAGAGCAGGGTCAGCATCGCGGTACGAAAGCATCTGTATGTTTTGCCCATCGAAAACGGCATAGGTGTAGTAGTTTAGCCAATCGCCAAGGTTCAGATACCGGCTGCCCGAGGGCAGGGTAATATCCAAGGCCAGGTGGCGGTGGCCGAAAATAAAGTAATCAAAATACTCCTTTTCCAGCACTCTTTTGCAATACTGCAAAAGCCATTCGTTGTCGTCGCCCAAATACCGTTCCAGCACGGGGCCGTTGGCGTAGCGGCTGCGGCGGCTCCAAAATTCGGCTACGGCAATGCCTATATCCGGGTGTACCCATCGGTAACACCAGCGGAAAAAAGAGTTTGTAAATATCTTTTTGATGAACTTGTACCCGTGGTCGCCCGGCCCGAGCCCGTCGCCGTGGCCGATGAAGAACTTCTTGCCGTTGATAACCGTTTGTTGGGTTTTCTTGAAAACGGGGATGCCCAGCTCGTGCTGCATATAGTCCCACATCCATTGGTCGTGGTTGCCCGTAAAGAAGTAGATGGGCAGCCCCCTATCCCGCAGCTCGGCCAGTTTGCCTAGCACCCTCACGTAACCTTTTGGCACTGCCTTGCGGTACTCGAACCACAAATCGAACAAATCGCCCA
>CAYYZT010000024.1:0-18254 GCA_964476015.1 uncultured Chitinophaga sp. | reverse complement strand
TTTTCGGATGCCATTAACGGTGCCGACCCGCCGCTAAACACCCATAGCGACGACTTTAACGGTGCGCTGGGCCAAGGCGGGGGCTACCGCCATGTGTATAGCAAAACGGCCGTGATGCTATATAACCTGCAATACGTGCTGGGCGATACGCTGTTCCAAAACGCCATGAGGCATTATTTTGATCAATACAGCTATGCGCACCCGTATTTCGAGGATTTTAGAAACAGCATTATCCAATACACGCATGTAGACCTCAACTGGTTCTTCGATCAATGGTTGGAAACCAGCAAGAGTATTGATTACGGCGTGAAAAAAGTAAAACGAAAAGAAAAGGGCAACGATGGCAAACAGCAATACGAAATCACTTTCGAGCGCAAGGGCTTGATGCAGATGCCGCTGGATTTTATCGTAATTACCAAAGAGGGCGATACTACCAAATACCACATTCCCAACGACTGGTTTGTAAAAGAAACGGATGCTACCGTACTACCGCGTTGGATTGGCTGGGGCAGCAAATTGCAGCCGGAATATACGGCCACGGTGGCGGTAAACGGTACCGTTAAGGATGTTATCATTGACCCCAGCTATCGTTTGGCCGACATCAATATGCTGAACAACAGCAAAAAAACACCTTGGGAGCTGGAATTCGACCACAAGATTTACAACCGCCCCAACTGGAAAAAATACGAGGCCAAAATGCGCCCCGCCCTGTGGTGGAACGCTTATGACGGGTTGAAGCTGGGCGTACATTTTAACAGCGCGTACTACCGCGAGCGGCACAAGGTGAGCTTCACTTTGTTGGCCCCTACGGGCAATTTGTTACAGGGCAGCCCCGAGCGTTTCAATTTCCCCGAGGCAGATAGAAAGGGCTATGATAAGTTCAACTTTTACTTTTCGTATGAAAACCGCTTGGATAAGTTCGTGAAGAACCTATACGAATACCACCATTTGCAATATTGGGATGGCCTAGCGCAGGTAAAATCTGGCATCAAGCAAATCATCCGTACCAAGCATACGCTCAGCCTGTATTTAAAAGTGCTCTATCGCCCCAACGACAACAAATTGAACCACCTGCTTTACCCCAACGAATGGCAGGCCAAGCAGTGGAACAATTCGCTGAACGTGGAGTATGATTATGGCTATACCTACCACATCGGTTCGGGCAGTTTCAATGCCACCTTGCGCAGTGCTGCATTGGCCACGGACTATGATTACCACTACCTCACCGCCACGGCTACCAACCATACCAAACTCTGGAAACTGGAACTACACAGCCGGGCTTTTGTGCGCATCGGCACGGGTGGCAACCAAGCGCCGGAGTCGGCGCTGTTCTTGGCCGGGGCCAATCCGGAGGAGTTGATGGAGCATCCGCTTACCCGCAGCATCGGCTACGTGCCGCCGCAGTGGGTGGGCAGCTATGGTGCCGAGACCAACCACTTCCACGCCGGGGGTGGATTGAACCTGCGTGGCTACAGTGGCTACTATGTGGTGGAAGAGGATGGCGGACAGGTATATGCTGCCTACAAAGGCCAAAGCGGCGGTGCTGTAAATCTAGAGTTGGACTTTGATGGTTTGGTAAAATGGCAGCCGAAAAAACTGGCCAAGTACTTTAAGCTGGATACCTACCTATTTGGAGATGCGGGCATTTTGGTGGCCGACAATAGTGCCGGGGAGCGCACGTTCGGCAATTTTAGGGTGGATGCCGGTGCGGGACTGGCCTTAACCATCAAGAAATTCGGCCCGTTGGAAACCGTGAAACCGATTACCTTTAGGTTCGACATCCCCTTCTACCTAAGCCATGCCCCCTTTAGCGAAGAAAATGTGCAGTTTAGGTTTGTGGTAGGGGTGAACAGGGCGTTTTAAGGTTTCGTGCATCTTCGTGTTTTCCATGATTCGACTTGACCACGGAAAACACGGAAAAATCACGGAGTTCCTACGGTTTAAAGAAAAAGAAAGCTACCGCTACCCATTCCTTTTTTACACCAGGTATTTTGCCGATAGTGCTACGGCTGCTGTTTTCCACGGTGCCGTCGCTTTTTACGTAGCCAATAGTGCTGTGGCTGCTGTTCTCCACCGTGCCATCGCTTTTTACATAGCCAATGGTACTGCGGCTGCTGTTTTCAATGGTGCCGTTGGATTTGATATAGCCCAAGGTGCTGTTGCTGGTATTTTCGATGGTGCCGTCGCTCTCTATTTTTCCCACGGTAGAGCTGCCTTTCAAAATGGAGCCGTCGGATTTTACGCCATTAGCGCACGAGCCGCTGCAAACTTCCACTTTTTGGGCATAGCCGTAGCTAAACACGGTAAACACCAGCATTAAACTAAACAAGAATTTCATGTTGTGTGGTTTTGGTTCGAACTGAAAATTATAGCTATAACCCATTGAAACCAAAGCCCGTCCATACATAAAAACTACCCCTTCTTACATTTCAGATAGCAGTCTTATGTCTTGTGTCTTATGTCTTGTGTCTATCAATACTTCGCCAAGCTAGTATCCACCTCATCGGCATAGGCTAGGATGCCACCTTTCAGGTTGTAGAGGTTCTCATATCCAAACTGGCTCTCCAACAGGCGCACGGCGTTGCCGCTACGGGCACCGCTGCGACAATGGATGATTACCTGCTTGTCTTTGGCAATACGGTCGGCATTGGCGGGCACAGTGGCCAGCGGAATCAGCTCTGCACCTAGGTTTGCCAAATTAGCAATCTCGTATTCATATTCTTCGCGCACATCTATCAGTTGGAAGTCCGCGCCTTGGTCTTTTAGCTCTTTCAGCTCTTTTACGCTTATTTCTTTCACGGTATTGTCTTTTTTCGCCTCAGCGGGGGCGCGTTTCACAATACCGCAAAATTGCTCATAATCAATGAGCTTTTCAATCTTTGGCGTAGCAGGGTCTTTTTTAAACTTCAGCGTACGGCTCTCAAAACTCAAGGCATCAAATAGGTACAGCCTGCCCACCAATGGCTCGCCGATACCCGTAATCACTTTGATTACCTCATTGGCCTGCAAGCTGCCGATAATGCCGGGCAGCACGCCCAGCACGCCGCCCTCGGCACAGCTAGGCACGAGGCCTGGCGGCGGCGGGGTAGGATAGAGGTCGCGATAATTAGGGCCAAAAGTGCCGTCGGCATGTTTATGGTTGAACACCGTTACCTGCCCATCGAAACGGAAAATAGAGGCATACACGTTGGTTTTGCCCAAGATAACGGAGGCATCGTTTACCAAATAGCGGGTCGGGAAATTGTCCGTTCCGTCGGCCACAATGTCGTAATCCTTCACAATATCCAGCGCGTTGCTGCTATGCAGTTGCACGTTGTAGGTAGTAATGTTGATGTATGGGTTGAGGGCCCGCAGGCGGTCGGCGGCGGCCTCCACTTTCGGGCGGCCCACATCGCCCACGCCGAACAGTACCTGGCGTTGCAGGTTGCTGTCGTCCACCTTGTCAAAATCCACTATGCCTATGTTGCCCACCCCGGCGGCGGCCAGGTACAGCAGTACGGGGCTGCCCAGCCCGCCCGTGCCCACTACGAGCACCTTGGCATCCTTCAATTTGCGCTGCCCTTCGATACCGAATTCGGGTATGATGATGTGGCGGCTATAGCGTTCCAGTTCTTGTTTGCTAAATGACATTTTAGTTACGGGTTTCGAGTTACGGGTTGTGTAGTTTAAACACAAGGTGCACAAAGAAAGACACTAAGTTCACTAAGGATGCTTTGTGTTCTTCGTGATTCCTTAGTGTTCTTGGTGTTTAAGTTTATAATCTTGATACCTGCCTACCGGCAGGCAGGCTCACTACTTGATACTACCGCCAGCAATGGCGGGCACTATGCTTATCACCGTTCCGCTTTCTACGGCGGTGGCTTCATTGTCGAGCGATTTGATGTCCTCGTCGCCTACGAATACTTTGATAAACTGGCGCACTTGGCCGTTGTCGTCGTATAGGTGGCCTTTAATGCCGGGAAAATTCTGGGTCAGTTCGTTCAATGCCTCGCCCACGTTGGCCGCTTGCGCCTGAAAGCTGCTCTGGTTGTCGGTAAACTTTCTCAAAGGGGTGGGTATAATGATTTTTGCCATTGGTATTTGGTTATTGGTTGATTTGTTAATCGGTTTATCGGTTCATTGGTTGATAGGATAGTTCGCAGTCCGTGTCATATTTCTGATTTCTCATCTTTCATCTACCATCTTTCATTTATCATCTTCTTTCTCATTGGTTGAATTGCGACAGGAACACATCCACATTGAACGGATTGTTTTGGTTGATAACCTTTTCCTCTGCAAAGCGGCCTTGGTCGTTAAGCTTCCAAGAGAGTACGTTGGCGGTTTTACCTTTCTTTACCGATACGATAACGTAGGAAAAGTAAGGCAATGCTTGCCTTAAATCGTGCTCGCTAGGTATGGCCGGATGGTCTGGATGGCTGTGGTACACGCCCAACAGTGTCAAGCCGTGGTCGTCGGCATACTGCTCGGCCTTTAGGTAATCCTTGGCCGAAATCTCGAAGCGGCGTTCGCGGTTTTCCTGCTTGGTGTTTTCCACGGGTATGGCTTCCAGCACGGTACGCTTGTCGTCGTCGGTGCCATAGAAAAAGCCGCAGCATTCATAAGGGTACGACTGTTCCGCGTCTTGCAGGATTACTTTGCGGGCATTCTCGGTTATTATTATTTGGCTCATGTTGGGGGTCCATAGTCCATGGTCAATAGTCCATGGTTTGATGCTTGTTAATAGTTACTGGTTCTTCTACTTCCTACTTACTAATTCCTCAAATTACTAATTCCGGATAGTTGCTGCCGTGGTCGGGGAAGACGGTTACTACCACGCCCTTGTCCAATTCCTTTGCCACTTTTATCGCTCCTGCCAAATTGGCCGCGGAGGAAGGGCTGAGGAGCAGTCCATCGGTTTTGGCCACTTGCTTAATTAGCTCATACGCTTCTTCGGTGCTTACTTCCAAGTTGCGGTCGGCCAAGGTGGGGTCATATATTTTGGGCACCTTGGCGGTTTCCAAGTGTTTCCAGCCTTCCAAGGCGTGCAGCGCGAAATCGGGTTGCAGGGAAATGATTTCTATATCGGGGTTGTTTTCTTTCAATCTTCTGGAGGTGCCCGTAAAGGTGCCTGTGGTGCCCAAGCCCGCCACAAAGTGCGTTACCTTGCCGCGCGTTTGTTCGAATATTTCCTTGCCCGTTCCATAAAAATGGGCCTTCCAGTTATTCTCGTTGCTGTATTGGTCGGCATAGTAATAGTAATCGGGGTTGGCACGGTACAGCTCCAGCGCATGTTCTTGGGCACCGTCGGTTCCCTCAAAGCGGCTGGTTTCTATGATATTAACGCCGTGCGCCTTTAGAGCGTTTTTCTTTTGTTTGCTGGCATTTTCGGGCAATGCCAAGGTTACGGGTATGCCCAATGCGGCCCCTATGGCCCCATAGGCCACGCCCGTGTTGCCGCTGCTGGCATCCAGCAGGTGTATGTGTTCATCCAACTGGCCGGAAGCCACGGCTTCTTTGATGATGTTAAATGCCGGGCGGGCCTTTACGCTGTTGCCCAGTTGGTACCATTCCAGTTTGGCGTAAATGGATACGCCGGGTTTGGAAAAAATTCCGTTTATCGGGAACAGCGGTGTGTTCCCGATAAACGGTTCCAATGAAAAAACCCTATGCAGTAAGCTCGTTTTGGATTCTTTAAGGAGCATTGTTTTTAATTTGGAAATTTGAAAGTGTGCTGATTTGAAAATGTCTTACTGTGTGAAAGCATTTTCAAATTCTCAAATTACCCCACTTTCAAATTGAACTTCAGGCCCTGTATCCTTTCGAACCAGCAGGGCCCGAAGCTCAGTCAATCAAGGCAATTACTATTAACAAACCATCTATTTTTATAGTATCAAGTATCAAGTATTAAGTATTAAGTATTTTGGATCTAATCGCTCGTTGTAATTGTAAGTCTTGATACTTGATACTCACTACTTGATACTAGACCAAGTCTTTCTTGCTCAAATAAAAATCCACTTTTTCGTAGCTGGTGTTAGCTATGCGTTCTTCTACTTCGGCTAGGGTTTTGGGCGGTGGCACTACTACTTTGTCGCCGGGGCGCCAGTTTACGGGCAAGGCCACGCTGTGTTTGTCCGCCGTTTGCAGGGCTTCGATTACGCGTTTAATCTCGTCCAGGTTGCGGCCGATGTTGAGCGGGTAATAGATAATGGCGCGGATAACGTTCTTCGGGTCGATGATGAACACGGCACGCACGGTTGCTGTTTGGCTCTCGCCCGGATGGATAAGCCCGTAAGCTTGCGCCACTTTGGTATCCAAGTCGGCCACGATGGGGAAATCGAGGTACACGTTGGTCTTTTCCCTTACGTTCTGCACCCAAGCCACGTGGCTGTGTATGCTGTCGATGCTTACACCGATAAGCTTGGTGTTTTTGCTGGCAAAGAATTCCTTCTCGCGGGCAAACTCAATCAGCTCGGTGGTGCACACCGGGGTAAAGTCGGCAGGGTGGGAAAACAGGATGGCATAGCTGTCTTTCTTGAAGTCGTGGAAATTCAGGTTGCCGGTGGTGGTAAGCGCGGTAAAATCGGGGGCCGCATCGCCGATGCGTGGGATGCTGTTTTTTACTGGGTTTTCACTTGTTGTTGACATTGGATTCTGTTTTAAGTGCCGACGTTTGGTAGCCAGCGATTATTGTTTTGGGAAAGTATGGAAACAAAAAAAGCCCTTCCGGGTAGCGGAAGGGCTTTGTATAGCTCTTTGTGTTGTATCTAGGAGTATCCTTGGCTGGATTACCTACACAAATGCATTGCACCCTGTCCGCCGGAGGCGAAACAACAGCAGCAACAACACATCATGTTGTTCACGGCTTGGATGCTATTTGTGTAAGTCTTCATTCGGGTACTAAGCTATGGTATAAATATTCAAATGTCAATCATCGGTTCGTGAAAAAGTGTTAAATAATGGTAGGGTAGAGGTGTTTGTGGTTGATAATCAACGTAAAAAGTTTTCATAAAAGCCAATCACAAATCCCGCTTCACCCAGTCGGCATACATTTGCCCCCTTATTTGTCCATCCAATTGCGGTGTTTGGTACAATCGGGTATCAATTCGCTGCCGCATTACTTCAAACAAACTTACTGCGCACGCTACCGAAATATTGAGGCTTTGCACCATGCCCTGCATGGGGATGATGAAGTTGCCGTCGGCATATTTCAATATTTCCGGCGAAAGGCCCAAGCGTTCATTGCCGAACAACAAGGCCACGGAGCCTGTAAAATCCAAATCGTACAGGCTTACCGAGTCTTGGCTGAGGTACGTGGCAAAAACCTTGTCGTATTTAGCTTTCACGGCTTGCATGCAGGCATCTATGTTTTCAAAAGAGTGCATATCCACCCATTTTTTAGCCCCGGCAGAGCTGCGCTTGCCCAGCTTAGTAATGGGTGGCGTAAGCGTATTTACCACATATACTTCCATTATGCCCACCGCATCGCAACTGCGCATTACTGCCGATACGTTGTGTGGGTCGTGTACGTCTTCCAGCACCACCGTAATTTGCGGTTGCCTGCGTTCTAATACTTGGCGCATTTTTTGTTGCCGCGCGTTAATCTGTTCTTCCATTCGTTTGTGAAAATAACGAGATTGGTATCTTTATAAAAATTTGCCACCCATGTTTAAGAAAATCCTCATCGGTTTCCTGCTTTTAATCGTATTATTGGTAGGTGCTTTGGCGGCCATTCCGTTCCTTTTTAAAGACGAATTGCTGGCTTTCGCCAAAAAACAAATCAATACTTATCTAACGGCGAAAGTTGATTTCACCGATTTCGATGTATCCATTTTTAAGGATTTCCCCAACATCAGCCTTTCCCTGGGCGATGTATCGGTGGTAAACGGCGCACCTTTTGAAGGCGACACGCTTGCGGGTATTAAAGACGTAACCGTGAGCTTGGATATAATGAGCGTTATCAAGGGCGAACAATACGTTATACGCAACGTGGCCCTTACCGAGCCGCGCATCAGGGTAAAGGTGCTGAAAGACGGCACGGCCAATTACGACATAATGAAACCATCGGACCAAGTGGACACTACCACCGGCGGTGCCACGCCGACCATTGAAATAAACGGTTATAGCGTAACCCATGGCTATATTATATACGACGACAGGGCAGGCGACATCTTTGCCGAAATAGTGGATTTGGACCATAGCGGTAAGGGTGATTTTGCGAAAGACGTGGTGGATTTGGCTACCAAAACTACCATCCAGTCGCTTACGGTGAAATCGGGCGGCATCGCTTATATCAGCAAGGCTGAACTGGATGCCAAGCTGGATATGAATTTGGATATGCCCAACAGCAAATACACTTTTAAGGAAAATACCGTGCGCCTCAACCAATTGGAACTGGCCTTTAACGGCTGGCTGCAAATGCTTGAAAACGATGCCATGGATATGGATTTGAGCTTCGCCGCCAAGAAAACGGAGTTCAAAAACATTCTCTCCCTCATTCCGGCCATCTATGCCAAAGACTTTGCAAACGTACAAACCAGTGGCAGCCTAGCTTTGGATGGCTATGCCAAAGGAAAGCTGGTAGGGGAGAGCTACCCCGCCTTTGCCCTGAACCTTAAAGTGGACAATGCTAGCTTTAAGTATCCTGACCTGCCTGTGGGCGTAACGGCTATCAATATATTGGCCGATGTAAAAGGCCCCGGTGGCGATTTGGATAAACTTGTTATCAACGTGCCGAAGTTTGATTTTGTGGCGGGTGCCGACCCGTTCAACATGCGCGTAAACGTGCGTACGCCTATTTCCGACCCTAATATAGATGCTTCGTTAAAAGGTAAAATCAACTTGGATAACGTGAAGAATTTCTATCCACTGGCCCAAGGAGAAACCCTTTCTGGCTTGGTGGCGATGGATGTAACTGCCAAGGGCAAATTGAGCACCATTAATGCGGGCAAGTATCAAGATTTCGATGCCAAGGGCACTGTGGCCATTTCCAACCTAAAATACAACAGCCCTGATGTGCCCAAGCCTATTTCGGTGGATGCGCTTAACTTGGCCTTCAGCCCACAATTCGTTTCGCTGGATAAGCTGGTGGCCAAAGTGGGCCGCAGCGATTTTGATGCCACGGGCCGTTTTGATAACCTGCTCAACTATGTGTTTGCCAACGATGTACTGAAGGGTACCTTGACGCTCAACTCCAAACTGATTGACCTCAACGAGTTTATGACGGAGGGGAGCACTACTACCACATCCACCGCCAGTACGGCCAATACTTCCACCACCACCGTGGAAACAACTGGAGCCGATGTGCCAGCCAATATAGACTTCACCCTTACGGCTACCATGAGCCGCATTATCTACGATAATATAGAAATAAAGAACGCCAGCGGGGTGATTATGGTAAAAAATGAAACCGTGACCATCAAAGACCTTAAGGCCCGCATTTTGGATGGCGACTTGGCATTGGATGGCACCTATTCCACTTATAAGGTGGAGCAGCCGGCCTTGGATTTGAAATTCAAGTTTGTGAACGTGGATGTGCAACAGGCATTTAAGACGTTCAACACGGTAGAGAAAATAGCCCCGATTGCCGACCAGATACAGGGGAAATTCAGTACCCAATTTGACATGAAGGGCAAGCTGGGCGACGATCTTTCACCGGATTTGACAACACTGCTGGGCGAAGGAACGGTAGAGCTGAACGGTGCCAAACTTACGGGCAACAAGGTGTTGAACAACCTTGCCGAGAAGTTTAAACTGCCACAGCTTAAAACCATAGATATACCGAAGAGTTGGACCATCATTAAACTAGTAAACGGTAAAATTTTCGTGGAACCGTTCGATTTTAAGTTTCAGGATATCGGCATGAACATTTCCGGCTCGCACAGCTTGGTAAACACGATGGATTATGGCGTGTTGATGGATATACCGAGCAATAAGCTTGGCCCGGCCCAAGGCTTGGTAAATGGGCTGCTGTCGCAATCGCCTCTGCCGGGCATTACGCCTGCCTCGCTGCCCGATGTGCTGCGTTTCCGGGTAGGATTGACGGGTGCCTTGACAGATCCTAAAGTGGACATAAAATTATTGGGCAAAGGTGGCTCAACCAGCCCTGTTAAAGACTTGGTAAACGACCAAGTGGACAAGGTGAAGGAAGAGTTTGACAAGCAAAAGGATGCGGCCATAAAGCAAGCGGAAGATGCCAAGAAAAAGGCGGAAGAAGAGGCCAAGAAAGCCGCCGACGAGGCAAAGCGCAAAGCAGAGGAAGCTGCCAAAAAAGCCGAAGAGGATGCCAAGAAAAAGGCCAAAGAAGAAGCCGACAAATTAAAGGACAAGATTAAAAAGCCTTGGTAAAGCAGGGCGGATAATCATCTGTAAAAGCGAACGCCACGGTAAGCAACCGTGGCGTTCGCTTTTTATGTGGAGGGGCTAGTTATTGAAACAGGAAGGCAAAAACATAGTTGTATTGAAAATCAGTAAGCTTTAGGCCAGTACTGCCCAATTGCGGATAAGACGATGCCATAATGGCCTTGGTAATGGCAATGCCCCAACTTAATAATACAGCCACCAGTATAAAAACATAAGTAGGCGTGCGTTGATGGTTTTGCTTATTCATGCGGTAGTGGTTTGGGGTAATAACGGCAAAGTTACCGCTTTCGTTGCCTTGCTGTCAATAGAAAATATCAAGGACTGTACCGAAAACAAAAAGCCCGGCCTAGAAACTAGGCCGGGCTTCGATTATAAATAGATTGCCAGTAATTATTTTCCTGACAAAATCAGTTTTTGGGTACTTAGCTGGCCATCAACCATCAAGCGTATAAAATACACGCCCGGGCCATGGTTGGTGCCGTTGAATTGATAAGCATATTCGCCGGTTGCTTGGTTTTCTTCGTTTACCAATACGGCTACCACTTCGCCCAAAATGTTCACCACTTGCAGGTTTACGTTGGCCGCGTTTTTGTACAATGAGTATTCAACGTTGGCCAAGCCCGTGGTTGGATTAGGGTATAGGGAAATGTTGTTTGCGTTGCGCACAATGTTGAAGATGCCCGGAGTGGTAGTGGTGGTATCACAAACATCTTTGAACACTTCCGTAGAGCAAGGTGCTACCCAAGTTGGGTTTGCTGGAATGTTGAATGTCCCATCCACATATTGCATGTAGAAAATCATCATCTCGTCTTCGGTGGTAAAACCAAACCCTACTGTTTTAGGGCCATAGTTTTTATACGTAACGGAGTGTATAAGGCCATTGGGAACAGTTCCGTTGTTAGATGCAGCGTCGCTCATGTCCAAGAAAGGCTCATATACGGCTGTCGGTGGGTGTTCCCAATCGTACACGCCCGTATCAAAGCCTTGGAGGTAGTTGTAGGTACCGTCAAAGATTTGTCTTCCTTTGGAGCCGTTAGGGTTCCTAAAGAAAATATCATAGTTGATGCCATACTTATGCGTGTGCGAGGTGAGGGTCCAGATGCTTACGTTCCTAGTGCCGTCGGTATCTTCAAAGGTCAAAGGCTGGTTGTTGTTGGTAATGTTGCCGCCAGGCAAACCACCGATACCGATGCCGATTTTGGTGCTGTTTATCAAGCTGGATTTCATTTCTTTCAAGGCGTTGCCTTTAGGTTGGGTGTACACGTTCATGTACACTTCGCCGGGCAAAATCTCGTTGTGGTAGTTGAACATATGGAAGTTCAAATCCAAAGACTCGGTAGGTTTCCAAATGTAGGCGGTTCCGTTAGGAAGCATATAGGCGGCATCGTCTTGCCAAGCCATCACATAGTCTTTGTCGCTATCGAAAGCCGTAAGCGGGTTCAGCGGGGTTACACCCTGAGGCCATGATTGGGCAGTGCCGTCTTTAAACTTGCGTAGGATAAAGTGGTGAGACTCGTCGTTGAAGAACAGTTCCAGGCCGGTTACCTCAAGTGTGTCGGGCAGGTTCAGGTCATAGCGTTGAAACCATTCCGACTCTTCTCTCGGCTTAAAGAATAATGGGCCCATGTGTACTTGGAAACCTTCGCAAGACTTTGGAGGGTCAGGGCGCTCCAGTTTAGGCACGCCACCTTTGGTGTAATAGTCGTCGATAATTGTTTTTTCCACCACTTTGCCGGTTTCAGGGGCACCGTAGATAATCCATTGGCGAATCAATTCGATTTCTTGGTCGGCCAGTTTAGGGCGGCCATCGGGCATTGGGTTGCCTTCTGCGGGCGATTCCAAGGCCAAATCGCTGCTCAGGCAGTTGGCTACCTTGCGCAGCAAGAAGCTACGGGCCGGGTAGCCTGGGTCGATGTACTTATTGCCTTTTCCGGCAGCGGTAGGGTTGGCTGGCGCAATGCCCACCAAGGCGTCGTAAAGATCGGCACTTGGGGCGGTTACGTCAAAGTCAGGGCGACCACCGCCATGACATCCGCTTCCGGTACAGTTTGTATTCAAAATGGTGTACACTTGTTGCCACGTGTCTTGGGCATTCGCGGGCTTTGCGAGGGCAAAGGAACTGAGCACCATTGCGAGGGAAAGCGCTCGGTAAAATTTCGTCATCCTTACAAACGTTTAATAGGTTAACAGGTTAGGTTGCTAAATATACAAAGAGTTAATTAAAAAGCATAAACTTCCTGATATTGATTAGTTTACCGCTTTTGCGTGGTTTGTACACTAAACGCTACGCTTTGCAATACCTTAAAAGGGTTTGTATTATCAACAAAAAAGAGGCAGCTAGGTGCCTCTTTCATATTATATGCCATTGGACGGCTGTTGTTTACCTTAACAATATTGCTCGAAAGCAGCCTTCAAATTAGCGGCAATAGCCTCGGCCGGAACGCCCTCGATGTGGTGGCGCTCGATAAAGTGTACCAACTTGCCATCCTTAAACAAGCCCATAGAGGGCGAACTTGGCGGGTAAGGAAAAGTATAGCTGCGGGCTTTGGCCACGGCCTGCGTATCAACACCGGCAAACACGGTTACCAAGTTATCGGGCAACTTATTAGAGTCTTTTACGGCAGCTACGGCACCGGGACGGGCATTGCGCGCGGCGCAGCCACATACCGAGTTGAAAACTACGAAAGTGGTGCCTTGTTTGCTATCCAATACCTGCTCCACCTCTTCGGAGGTAAGCAATTCGCGGAACCCGTTGCCGGTAAGTTCCTGTTTCATGGGGGCTACTAATTCTGGGGGATACATGGTTTTTTCTTTTTAGTATCAAGTAGTGAGTATCAAGTATCAAGTAGCAAGTACAAAATCCTGATTGCTATGTTTAATAATGTTTGTGTCGTGAAAGTTCATTGCAATAAGTGTATCTCGTAATGGGTATCCGTATCATCGGAAAGTCTTGAAACTTGATACTCACTACTTGATACTAGTCATTACATAAATCCCAGTTCCAACTGTGCGGCTTCGCTCATCATGCTTTGTTCCCAAGGCGGGTCGAAGGTAATTTCCACCTTTACGTCGCCCACGCTTTCCAAGCCTTTCACTTTTTCCTCCACATCCCTGGGCAGGCTTTCGGCTACGGGGCACATGGGGCTGGTAAGGGTCATGAGGATATGCACGTTGTTGCCCGGGTCTACGTTTACTTCGTAAATAAGGCCCAGCTCGTAGATATCCACGGGTATCTCGGGGTCGTAACAGGTTTTGATAACCTTGATTACGTCTTCCTTGAGTTCTATAAAGCTTTTTTCGGGCATTGTCGAGATGGCTTCTTCCAACATATCTTATGCTTGTTTGGCCTCTTGGCTATAACCAAGGGCATACAGTTTTATTTGTTTGAGCATGGCGTTCAGCCCATTGCTGCGCTGTGAGCTAAGGTGCGAACGCAAATCTATTTTGTCGATAAAATACAAATCGGCACTCAATATTTCCTGTGGCTTATGGCCCGAAAGAACCCGTACCAGCAAACCCACGATGCCTTTGGTAATCACCGTATTGCTATCGGCCTCGAAGTACACTTTCCCTTCTTTTTCGTAAGCATGCAGCCATACGGTGCTTTGGCAGCCTTTCACCACATTCTCTTCCACCTTATAACGCTCATCCAAGGCTGGCAGTTTCTTACCGATGTCAATCAGATAGTCGTACCGCTCCATCGGCTCCTCAAACAAGGAGAACTCTTCGATAATGTCGTTTTGGATGTCGTTAATCATTCAGTATCAAGTAGTGAGTATCAAGTATCAAGTACGAGATACGCCGGTATTATGTGATTTAAACACAAAGTACACTAAGAAAAGGCACTAAGTTCACTAGTCTTATTTTGTGCTCTTGGTGATTTTCCTTGTGTTCTTCGTGGTTAAATTTTATTTCAAACCGTATCTCATAAATCGTATCTAGTACCGCAAAAGTCTTGATACTTGATACTCATTACTTGATACTAGCCCAACATCGTCTTCACCTTCTCAATCCCTTTTCTCAACTTATCTATTTCGGCTGTCGTGTTATAGAATGCAAATGAGGCCCTGCAAGTTCCCGGTATGGCAAAACGGTCCATCAGCGGCTGGCAGCAGTGGTGGCCAGTGCGTATGGCGATGCCCTGCTTGTCCAGCAGCACGCCCATATCGTATGGGTGTATGCCGTCCACCAAAAACGAGATAACGCTTGCCTTTTGCTTGGCTTGGCCTATGATGCGGAAACCCTCAATTTCGCCCAGTACCTTCGTACCGTAGTCCAACAGTTCCTTCTCGTGGCGGGCAATGTTGTCGTAACCCACGCTATGGATATAGTCGATAGCCACGCCCATAGCTATGCCGCCACAAATGTCGGGCGTGCCAGCCTCAAATTTATAGGGCAGTTCGTTGTACGTAGTCTTCTCAAAACTCACGGTCTTGATCATCTCACCGCCGCCTTGGTAGGGGTTCATTGCTTCCAGCAAACGCTCTTTGCCATACAAAATACCCATGCCCGTAGGCCCGAAAATCTTGTGCGATGAACAGGCAAAAAAGTCGCAGTCCAATGCCTGTACGTCTATAGCGGTGTGTGGGGCAGCCTGTGCGCCATCCAACATTACCACTGCGCCCACTTCATGAGCCAGCTTAATGATTTCCTTCACCGGGTTCACGGTGCCCAAAGCATTGCTCACATATACTACCGATACAATTTTGGTGCGTTCGTTCAGCAGCTTCTGGTATTCGTCCAACAGCATATTGCCGTGGTCGTCGATAGGGATTACACGCAGCTTGGCACCACGTTCCTCGCACACCATTTGCCACGGCACAATGTTACTATGGTGCTCCATGGCACTGATAATTACCTCGTCGCCCGCCTGTAGGAACTTGCGCCCATAGCTGCTGGCCACTAGGTTGATGCCTTCGGTAGTGCCTTTGGTAAAGTTGATTTCGTGGGTGGATGCGGCATTGAGGTAAGCGCGGCATTTTTCGCGGGCCTCCTCATATGCTGCGGTAGCTCTTTCGCTCAAGTAGTGCAAGCCCCTGTGGATGTTGCTATTATAGAGCTTGTAGTAATCGCTGATGGCATCGATAACCAAGTTAGGTTTCTGCGATGTGGCGGCATTGTCAAAATACACCAACGGGTAGCCGTTCACCTTTTGGTGGAGGATGGGAAAATCCTGACGGATGGCTTCCACATCAAACGGCTTGTAGCTGCTGGTTTCTTTTATGGTAACACCGGGTGCCATTAGCGGAGGAGTTGTTTGTTCAATTGTTCCAGTAACCATTCTTTCAACGGTTCGTTGGTAATCTTTTCAATCACGTCAGCAGCGAAGGCTTGGTTTAGCATGGCGCGGGCCTGGCCCTCGTCCAAGCCACGGGCACGGAGGTAGAACACCATGTTCTCGTCAATCTGCCCCGTAGTGGCACCGTGGCTGCACTTTACGTCGTCGGCAAATATTTCCAATTGCGGCTTGGTGTAGGTATTGGCCTTTTCCGAAAGCAAAATGGTTTTATTGCTCTGGAAAGCGTTGGTTTTCTGCGCATCCTGTTTCACGAAAATGCGCCCGTTGAACACGCCCGTACTACGGTCGTTCATCAAGCCTTTAAACAACTGGAAGCTCTGGCAATTCGGCTCATTGTGGTTCACCGTTACGTGGTTGTCCACATGGCTGGTGCCATCCAAGCTATATAGCCCGTAAAAACCCGCCTCGGCATTTTTACCGTCGATGTTCACCACCATATTGTTGCGTACCATTTGGCCTGATAAGTTGACCACATAGGTATTAAAACGGCTATCGGTGCCCTGCTTTGCCACAAGGCTGCCGATATGGCGACCAACATTGTTATCCGTCATAACCTTATGATAGCCCACGTTGGCGTTGTCGCCCACTACCACTTCCAATGCTTGGTTGGTTATAGCAGTGTTATCGCCCAAAAACTGGTGGCTTTCGATAATTTCCAAACGGCTGCTTTTGCCTGCCACCACCAAACCCCGTGTATTGATAACCCCGGTTGGGGCACCAGTGGTAACATGTACCACTATTACGGGATGTGGAACGTCTACCTTGTTCGGTACGTATATAAAAGCCCCATCTTGCGCAAAAGCGGTGTTGAGTGCCGCAAATGCCTCAGTGTTGCTTTTTGTTAAGGTGTTGTAGTTGTCGCGAAGGGCGATATGGCCCAGTTGGTTGTGCTCGGCCAAACTGCCGATAACCAGCCCTTCGACCTCGTCAATCACATCGGACAGGCTAGGGGAGAAGCGGCCATTTACAAATACCAACCTATTGGCCTTCAAAAAAGGAAACAGGTTGAGTTGGCTGGCATCCACGGTAACTTCTGGATAGTCGGAATGGTCCAACACATCGGCCTTAAACTGGGCGGCTATATTGGTATATTTCCAATCCTCGTGGCGGGTAGTGGGTATGCCCAACTGGGCAAGCACATCGCTAGCGGCCTTGCGGGCCACCCCCATGGGGGTTTGGGTAGCGGCCAGCTTTTCGAACTGCGCTACCAATGATTGTGCCGACGGATGTACGGATGTTTCTGTAATCGTTGTCATCTTATACCGTCGCGTCTACTTCCTGTTTAATCCAATCATAGCCTTTGGCTTCCAGTTCCAAGGCCAGTTCTTTGCCGCCGCTTTTTACGATGCGGCCGTTGTACATTACGTGCACAAAATCGGGCACGATGTAATCCAGCAGCCTTTGGTAGTGTGTAATCACTATAAAGGCATTGTTCTCGTTTTTGAGCTTGTTTACGCCGTTGGCCACAATGCGCAGGGCATCGATGTCCAAGCCGCTATCCGTTTCGTCCAACACGGCCAAGGTCGGCTCCAACATCGCCATTTGGAAAATTTCGTTGCGCTTTTTCTCGCCGCCGCTAAAACCTTCGTTTACGGCGCGGCGCATCAGCTTCTCGTCAATCTCCACGAACCGCATCTTTTCCTTCATCACCTTTAGAAACTCCACCGCATCCAGCGGCTGCAAGCCGCGGTGCTTGCGCACTTCGTTTAACGAGGCTTTCATAAAGTTGGCAATACTCACGCCGGGTATCTCCACCGGGTATTGGAACGCCAAGAACACCCCCTCGCGGGCGCGCTCTTCTGGGGCCATGTCCAACAAGTCCTTGCCATGAAAAGCTACCTCACCTTCGGTTACGTCATAGTCTTCTTTACCGGCCAAAATGTTGGCCAGGGTGCTTTTGCCGGTGCCGTTCGGGCCCATGATGGCGTGTACTTCGCCCGGCTTCACTTCCAAGCCGAAGCCTTTCAATATTTCCTTGCCATTGATGCTGGCATGTAAGTTGTTTATTGTTAACATTACTTTAGTAAGTAGGAATTAGTAAGTAGATTTTATTAGCGTTTTGTCAATTTAAACACAAAGTTCACTAAGGTTTCACCGTGTTCTTGGTGTTTAAGTTTTTATTCTGTCGTAACAATTGCCTCATTCCCAAATTATCATCAGCACATTAGCACATCGATACATTAACACATTACCCCACGCTTCCTTCCAAGCTTACGGCCAATAGCTTTTGGGCTTCGGCGGCAAACTCCATCGGTAGGTGCTGGAATACCTCTTTGCAATATCCGTTGATAATCAGTTGTACCGCATCTTCGGTGCTTAGGCCACGTTGGTTGCAGTAGAACAATATATCTTCCCCGATTTTGCTGGTGGTAGCCTCGTGCTCCACTTTGGCGGTTTTGTTGGCCACTTCCAGATAAGGGAAGGTATGCGCGCCGCAGCGGTCGCCTATCAAGAGCGAATCGCACTGCGAAAAATTGTACGCGTTCTCGGCATTGGCGTTCACCTTTACCAAACCGCGGTAGCTGTTTTGGCTCTTGCCCGCACTGATGCCCTTGCTCACGATGCGGCTACGGGTGTTTTTGCCGATGTGCAGCATCTTGGTGCCCGTATCGGCCTG
>CAYYZT010000023.1:13164-18473 GCA_964476015.1 uncultured Chitinophaga sp. | reverse complement strand
AGCCGTGGGCCAAGCAAACATAGAGATACCTGCGGGCAAAATGAAAGCCGACAACGAACAGTTGACGGTGAAGCTTTCGGGCAAGTTTACGTCGGTGGACGATATGAAGCAGTTGATAGTGTTCACCCCGCAAATGGGCACGCCTATCAAATTGTTCCAAGTGGCCGAGGTAACGGACGGTATTGCCGAGATGGAAGACATTAGCCGCTACAATTTGCAGAACGGTATCGGCTTGATTGTTAAAAAACAATCGGACGGCAACGCCGTGGAAGTGGCCGAGCAGATTAAGGCAAGGCTAGCCCAGATTGAAGAACGCTATGCCGACCAAGGCGTAAACTTCGAGATTGCTACCGATGCCAGTATAGTAACCATAGCAGCGGTAGATGCCGTATTGCACGATTTGATTATAGCCGTTATCCTTGTGGCGGCGGTGATGCTGCTGTTCTTGCACAGCTTGCGCAACGCTATTATCGTATTGATTTCTATTCCGGCCTCTTTGGTGGCGGCATTCGTGATAATGCTGTTACTGGGTTTCACGCTCAACCTAATGACCTTGCTGGCCATGTCGCTGGTAATCGGTATCCTAGTGGATGACTCCATCGTGGTATTGGAAAACATACAACGCCACTTGGAAATGGGCAAGAGCCGTTACCGTGCCACGGTTGACGGTATCAGGGAAATCGGTTTTGCGGCCATCGCCATTACTTTGGTAATCGTGGTGGTGTTCTTGCCGCTCTTGTTTATCGATGCGGTAATTGCCGATATCCTTCGCCAGTTCTCCGTGGTGGTAGCCTTTACTACCTTGATGAGCTTGATTGCGTGTTTAACGCTCACCCCTTGGCTTACCTCCATGTTCGGCAAGGTGGAGCACCTCAACCCTAAAAACCCGTTCCAGTGGCTGTTGATTAAGTTCGAATCGGCCGTACAGGCATTTATCGATTGGATGGTGAAACTGTTGGATTGGAGCCTGAGCCATAAAATATTGACCACCATTGCCATCATCTTGATGTTTGTGGCTACCGGTGCGGTAATGAGCATGGGCATCTTGGGTCAGGAAATGGTGGCCGACGGCGACCAAGGCGAGTTTTTGGTGAAACTGGAATACGACAAAAACACTAAGCTGCGCCAAAACAACCTGCAAACCCTGAAAATTGAGAAATTCCTGATAGGCAGGGAAAACGTGGTATCCGTGTTTGCCAACGTGGGCGGCCCCAGTACGGGCTTTGGTGCGGTGGCAGTAGGTTCGCCAAACAAATCGGAGCTGAGCGTGAAACTGCTTTCGCCCGACGAAACGGGCGTGCGTACCGAAGACTATATAAAAGGCGTGAAGAAGGACTTGGAAGCTACATTTCCCGGCGTGCGCGTAATGGTGCAAAACTCCGGCATAATGAACAGTGCCCAGAAGCCTATCGAATTGATTCTAAGCGGAGACAACTACGACAATCTGTTGGCCGAGGCCGAACGCCTGCGCCAAACCATTTTTGATGTGCCGGGCACTACCGACATTGAGATTTCGGTTGAGGCGGGTAGCCCCGAGTACCGTGTGATAGTGGACCGTGAAAAGATGGCCCGCCTTGGCTTGAACATGCAGACCGTGGCCGGTACTTTGAACACTTCTTACACCGGCAACGACAACTCGAAGTATCGTGACGAAACCGGAGACGAGTTCGACATCCGCATTATGTTGGATGAGTTTGACCGTACCAATGCGCAAGACCTGTTGGGTATCACCTTTATTACCAACACGGGCGCCCCGGTAAAACTATCGCAGTTTGCCACTTTGGAGCGTAACACGGGCCCATCCATTTTGGAACGCCAGAACCGCCGTACCTCGGTTACGGTATCGGCAAACCTATTGGGAGTAAGCTCTGGTGAAGTAGCCAACAAGATTACCCAATCATTGGAAGAGCAACCGCTGCAAAACGGCGTGGAGTTTGCCTGGAGCGGCGACATCAAAAACCAAGGCGAGAGCTTTGGCGCGTTGGGTGCCGCATTGGGTATCGCCTTCTTGCTCATCTACTTTATTATGGTGCTGCTGTACGATGACTTTATTTATCCTGTGGTGGTATTGTTCTCCATCCCAGTGGCATTGATTGGTGCCTTCTTGGCCCTCAATTTGGTAATATCCAACTTCTCCATCTTCACCATGTTGGGCATAATAATGCTCATGGGCTTGGTGGCGAAGAACGCCATTTTGATTGTGGACTTTGCCAACCACTTGAAACTGGAGGGCAAAGACAGCCGTACTGCCCTGCTGGAAGCCGTGAGAGAGCGTATGCGCCCCATCTTGATGACCACCGTGGCCATGGTAATAGGTATGTTGCCTATCGCTTTGGGCAAAGGTGCCGGTGCCGAGTGGAAGAACGGCCTTGCGTGGGTATTGATTGGCGGATTGACTTCTTCCATGTTCCTTACCGTAATCCTCGTGCCGATGGTGTACTTGGTGGTGGACAACATTAAGGCAAAGCTGAAGAGCTGGTTCAAGCCCAAACAAACTTCAAACGAAACCCCTGCGTTCGACGTGTAGGATATTGGACAAGCGAATCGATAATAACCGAAAGGGGTGGCCTCGTTGTAGGCTACCCCTTTTTAGTTACGGCCCATTGAATTTTGTTATGCCTGTTTGCGTGGTGTTTACACCATTAGTTGTACCCGCTACATGGTTTTTTGGTAAGTTATGAACACCTTTGCAGTAATAATTTTTTAGGGCTACTCGGGGGAAATCCTTTATTTAGTGTGGAAACGCAAAATGTTTGGAGTAGCTTTGCACCATAATTAACCGTTATGCCAGAATCTATTGACTACATAGCGATTTTTATCCAGTTGTTGGTAGCTGCCGGTTTCGTGGTTACTACCATGGTAATTACGCACTTGATAGGCCCCAAGCGCAAAACTAGCGACAAGCTGGAAGCGTTTGAGTGCGGTATCGATTCTCAAGGCAATGCACGCCTGCCTTTCTCCATTAAGTACTTTTTGATTGCCATATTGTTTGTGATGTTCGACGTGGAGGTAATCTTCATGTACCCTTGGGCCGTTAACTTCGAGGCACTAGGAACCTATGGATTTGTGGGGATGTTATTGTTTGTTAGTACCTTGTTCCTAGGGTTTATTTATGTGATCAAGAAAGGAGTGTTCAAATGGGAATAGCAATAGATTTGGAAAGGTTGCCGGGCACTACGGTAACCGAGCGCGGATTGGAAGGAGAGGGTTTTTTAGCTACCAACATTGATAGGTTTGTGGGATTGGCCAGGGCAAATTCGCTTTGGCCGTTGCCGTTTGCCACCTCATGCTGCGGCATTGAGTTTATGGCCACCATGGCCGCCAACTACGATTTGGCCCGTTTCGGATCCGAGCGTTTGAGTTTCTCGCCCCGCCAGGCCGATATGTTGTTAGTGGCGGGCACCATTGCCAAAAAGATGGGCCCGGTATTAAAGCAGGTTTATTTGCAGATGGCCGAGCCCCGTTGGGTAATAGCCATTGGCGCATGCGCCTCCAGCGGCGGCATATTCGATACCTACTCGGTATTGCAGGGCATTGATAGGGTAATACCCGTGGATGTGTACGTGCCCGGCTGCCCGCCGCGCCCCGAGCAGATATTGGACGGCGTGATGAAGCTACAGGAAATAGTAAAGAACGAATCCATACACCGCAGGAATTCGCCGGAGTATAAGGCACTTTTAAAAAGCTACGGTATAGAATAACGAGCATGACGGCTATAACGAGTACCTACATTTTAGAAAAGCTCAAGCAACAGTTTCCCGACGATTTGCGCGCCGCGGAAGAATCGTACGGTGTACTGTCCGTTACCATCAACAAAGAGCGCAACGTGGATGTTATCCGGTTTTTGAGGGACGATAGCGAGTTGCAGTTCAATTTCCTTACCGACCTCTGTGGCATCCATTTCCCCAATAATACGGGCTTCGAACTGGGCGTGGTATACCACATGCACAGCTTTACCAATAACATCCGCATCCGCATCAAGGCGTTTTTCCCCATTGCCCAGCCCAATATCCAAACCTTGACGGGTTTGTATTCGGCAGCCAACTGGCAGGAAAGGGAAACGTTCGACTTTTACGGGATTATATTCGATGGCCACCCGAACCTGAAACGGATTGTGAACGTGGACGAAATGGACTACTTCCCCCAGCGGAGGGAGTATCCGTTGGAAGACGGAACCAGACACGATAAAGAGGATAAATACTTCGGACGTTAAGATGGAGCTAAAAGAACCCATAGCAAACAACTTGCAGCAGGAATATACCACGCTGAACCTGGGGCCTACACACCCGGCCACGCACGGTATTTTCCAAAACGTGCTGACGCTGGACGGCGAGGTAATTATAGATACGGAGCAAACCGTGGGCTATATCCACCGCGCGTTCGAAAAAATAGCGGAGCGCAGGCCTTTTTACCAAGTTACTACGCTTACCGACCGCATGAATTACTGCTCGTCGCCAATCAACAACATCGGTTGGCACATGACGGTGGAGAAACTGATAGGGGTGGAGATACCCAAACGCGCCCAATACCTGCGCGTTATTATCATGGAACTGGCCCGTATCGTCGACCATATTATCTGCAACTCCGTAATCGGGGTGGATACCGGGGCGTTGACGGGCTTTACCTATATGTTCCAGTGGCGCGAGAAGGTGTACGACATATACGAGCAGATTTGCGGCGCGCGCCTTACTACCAACATCGGGCGCATCGGTGGCATGGAGCGGGACTTTAACCCGACCGTGATTCGTTTGATTCGCGAGTTTCTGGAGGAGTTTCCGAAAGTGTTCAACCAGTTTCGCAGCTTGTTGGAGCGCAACCGCATATTTATGGACCGCGTGATAGGCGTGGGCGGCATCAGTGCCGAGCGTGCGCTTAACTACGGTTTCACCGGCCCTAACCTGCGCGCAGCAGGCGTGGATTACGATGTGCGGGTAATGAACCCGTACAGCAGCTATGAGGATTTTGATTTCCAGATACCGGTGGGCACCAGCGGCGACACGTACGACCGCTTTATGGTGCGCCAGCACGAAATGTTGGAGAGCATGAAAATCATCAAACAGGCTCTGGAAAACCTACCCGAAGGAAAGCATTTTGCCGAAGTACCGGAGTTTTACCTGCCGCCCAAAGAAGATGTGTACACCAAGATGGAAGCGCTTATCTGGCACTTCAAGATTGTGATGGGAGAAACGGACGTGCCCGTGGGCGAGGTGTACCACAGCGTGGAGGGCGGCAACGGCGAACTGGGCTTTTACTTAGTGAGCGATGGTGGTCGTGCGGCATACCGCTTGCACTTCCGCAGGCCGTGTTTC
>CAYYZT010000023.1:4918-13154 GCA_964476015.1 uncultured Chitinophaga sp. | reverse complement strand
TGTTTCATCTATTACCAAGCATTCCCTGAAATGATTAAGGGAAGCATGTTGAGCGATGCGATATTGACCATGAGTAGCATGAACGTAATTGCCGGCGAACTGGACGGCTGATAAAAAATAGAGTAAAGAAATGTCTGAAGTAAGCAATTCAGCAATTAGGTTTAGCGATGAAACGCTTGAGGTGGTGAACAACCTCATCAGGCGCTATCCTGAAGGCCGCCACAAATCGGCCCTGTTGCCCATTTTGCATCTGGCGCAAGCAGAGTTTGGCGGTTGGCTCAGCCCGGCAACGATGGACTATGTAGCCTCCATACTCAACATAAAACCCGTTGAGGTTTATGAGGTTGCGTCGTTTTACAGCATGTACAACTTGAAGCCCGTAGGCAAGTGCCTGTTGGAGGTTTGCCGCACCAGTTCGTGCTGGCTCCGTGGTGCCGACGACGTAATCAGGCATATCGAAAAACGCCTGAACATACAAGTAGGGGAGACCACCGCCGATGGCATGTTTACCCTAAAAGCAGTGGAATGCCTCGGCTCTTGCGGCACCGCGCCCATGATGCAGGTAGGCAAGGATTTCCACGAGAATTTGACATTGGAGAAAGTGGACGAACTGCTGGTGCAGTTTGCCGCCGAAGGAAAGCAGAGCAGATACTGCGATGCGAATACATACCGTAAAAACTAGATAATACGATAAGGAATCTAGGGATGGGAAAGAAATTATTATTGCAACACGATAACGTACCGGGCATAGACACTTACGAGGTTTATCGCCAACACGGGGGCTATGCCGCCGTGGAGAAGGTGTTGAAAATGACCCCGGACGAAGTAGTGGAGGAAGTAAAGAAGTCGGGCTTGCGTGGCCGTGGCGGTGCGGGTTTCCCCACTGGTATGAAATGGAGCTTTCTGGCCAAGCCAGAGGGTGTGCCGCGCTACTTGGTGTGCAATGCCGACGAAAGCGAGCCGGGCACGTTTAAAGACCGCTACCTAATGCAGCGCATACCGCACATCCTTATAGAGGGGATGATAGCGGCCAGTTACGCGCTGGGTGCCAATACGGCCTACATCTACATCCGTGGGGAGTATTTCTATATCGTCAACATTCTGGAAAAAGCCATTGACGAAGCCTATAAAAACGGTTGGCTGGGCGAAAACATACAGGGTAGCGGCTATTCGCTGAACCTATATGTACACCCCGGTGCCGGTGCCTACATCTGTGGCGAGGAAACTGCTCTGTTAGAGTCGTTGGAAGGCAAGCGCGGCAATCCGCGCATCAAGCCCCCGTTTCCTGCCGTGAAGGGCCTGTATGCCTGCCCTACGGTGGTAAACAACGTGGAAACGATAGCTGCCGTGGTGCCTATCGTAAACATGGGCGGCGATGAGTATGCCAAAATAGGTATCGGCAAATCAACGGGTACCAAGCTGATTTCCGCATCGGGCCATATCAAAAAACCGGGCGTGTACGAAATCGAGCTGGGCGTTCCGGTAGAAGAATTCATCTATTCCGAGGAATACTGCGGCGGCATTTTGAACGATAAGAAACTGAAAGCGGTAGTGCCGGGCGGTTCGTCCGTGCCCGTACTGCCAGCAGAGTTGTTGCTAGAAACCCCTGCCGGCGAACCACGCTTGATGAGCTACGAATCGTTGAGCGAGGGTGGTTTTGCCAGTGGCAGTATGTTGGGTTCGGGCGGTTTTATCGTAATGGACGAAACCACCAGCATCGTACACAACCTGCACACGTTTACCCGCTTTTACCACCACGAAAGCTGCGGGCAGTGTAGCCCTTGCCGTGAGGGTACCGGCTGGATGGAGAAGATAACGCACAAGATTTTGGACGGCCACGGCACCAAGGCAGACGTTGATTTGCTTTGGGACATACAGCGCAAGATAGAGGGCAACACCATTTGCCCGCTGGGCGATGCTGCTGCCTGGCCCGTTGCGGCGGCTATCCGCCACTTCCGTGCGGAATTTGACGAGTATGTTTCCAATCCCGCTTCGATAGTGGACGTGAAACATTATTACAATATTCACAATTTGGTTGAAGCATAACAGATATGGCAAAAGTAACCATAGATGGCGTAGAGATAGAAGTACCCGATGGCACCACCATCTTGCAGGCAGCCCGTATGATTGGCCCTGCCGTGGCGCCGCCAGCCATGTGCTACTACACCAACCTGGCCACCAGCGGCGGCTACTGCCGTACTTGTATGGTAGAGGTAACCAAGGGCTCGGAGAAAGACCCGCGCCCGATGCCGAAGTTGGTGGCATCGTGCCGCACCACGGTAATGGACGGCATGGAAGTGGCCAACTTCACATCCAACAAGGCCGTGGATGCGCGTAATGGCGTAGTGGAGTTCTTGCTGCTGAACCACCCGCTGGATTGCCCTATTTGCGACCAAGCAGGGGAGTGCCACTTGCAGGATTTGAGCTACAACAACGGCGACGCCAAAACCCGTACCGAGTTCGAGCGTCGTACTTTCGATAAAATCGACATCGGCGATAAGATACAGTTGCACATGAACCGCTGTATCCTATGCTATCGTTGCGTAAAAGTGGCCGACCAGTTGACCCCCGAGCGTGTACACGGCGTAATGAACCGTGGCGACCACTCCGAGATTTCTACCTACATCAGCAAGGCGGTGGACAACGAGTTCTCGGGTAATATGATTGATGTGTGCCCCGTGGGCGCGTTGACCGATAAAACCTTCCGTTTCAAGAGCCGTGTGTGGTTTACCAAACCGGTAACCGCCCACCGCAATTGCGACAAGTGCAGCGGCAAAGTGGTGCTGTGGTACAAAGGCGACGACGTATTGCGCGTTACCGGCCGAAAAGACCAGTGGGGCGAGGTGGCGGAGTTTATCTGCAACACGTGCCGTTTCCACAAGAAAAGGACCGATGACTGGACCATTGAAGGCCCGGCCAACGTGAGCAGGCACTCGGTAATATCGGCCAACCATTACGAGAAGCTGGTGAAACCGAAAGAATTTACCCTTAACGACATTAAACCGCTCAGCGAATAATGGAATGGCTGCCCTTATTAGATAAAACCGTTTTGATAGTGGTGATATTCCTGATTAGCTTGGGAATAGCGGCTTACAGCACCTATGCGGAGCGTAAGGTGGCCGCCTTTCTGCAAGACAGGATAGGCCCCAACCGTGCAGGGCCGTTTGGCCTGTTGCAGCCATTGGCCGACGGGGTAAAGATGTTCATGAAGGAAGAGATTATCCCGAGCGCATCCGATAAGTTCCTGTTCATGATAGGGCCTTGCATCTTTATGATGACGGCCTTGATGACCAGTGCCGTGATACCGTGGGGCAAACCGCTCGATATCGGCGGCTACCAAATGAACTTGCAAGTGGCCGACATCAACATTGGCGTGCTGTATATCATCGCCGTTGCTTCGGTAGGCGTTTATGGCATTATGATTGGCGGTTGGGCATCTAACAACAAGTTCTCGCTTTTGGGTGCCGTTCGCGCCTCTTCGCAAATGATTAGCTACGAGTTGGCTATGGGCTTGGCCATTATCGGCGTGTTGCTGCTTTCCGGCTCCTTAAGCCTTAGGGATATTGTAGAGGGCCAGCAAGGTTTCCATTGGAACGTGTTTTACCAACCGCTGGGCTTTGTTATCTTTTTGATATGCGTTTTTGCCGAGTGTAACCGTGCCCCATTCGACCTTCCAGAGTGCGAGACCGAACTCGTAGGCGGCTACCATACGGAGTATAGCTCCATGAAATTGGGTATGTTCCTGTTTGCTGAGTACGTAAACATGTTTATCTCTTCTGCCTTGATAGTGAGCCTGTACTTTGGTGGATACAATTTCCCGGGCATAGATAACTTGGACTTGCCCCAGAATATAGCTTCCATCCTTAGTGTGGTTATTTTCTTTGGCAAAGTGTTCTTCTTTATTTTCTTTTTTATGTGGGTTCGCTGGACCATCCCGCGTTTCCGTTTCGATCAGTTGATGAGACTGGGCTGGCAGATATTGTTGCCACTTGCTTTATTGAACGTGCTGGCAACGGCCGCCTGGTTAACTTTTGTAAAATAAGCATCCATGAAACTTACGAACCGTTCAGTAGTTGTTTCTAACAAAGAGCTTACTTGGAGTGAAAAGCTTTACCTGCCTGCCGTTGTGCAAGGGTTGGGTATTACCATAGGCCATTTCTTTAAGAAGAAGGCCACCGTACAGTATCCTGAAGTAGAAAAGCCGCGCCCCGATGTTTACCGTGGCGTACATGTATTGAAGCGAGATGCCGAGGGCAGGGAAAACTGTACTGCCTGCGGGCTTTGCGCCGTGGCTTGCCCGGCGGAGGCCATTACCATGGATGCCGCCGAGCGCATGAAAGGGGAGGAGCACCTGTACCGGGAGGAGAAATATGCGGCCGTGTACGAGATAAACATGCTGCGCTGCATTTTTTGCGGCCTGTGCGAGGAGGCTTGCCCGAAAGACGCTATTTACCTTACCGACAGGCTGATTGATGCCAAGTATGAGCGTGAGAATTTTATATATGGCAAGGATAGGCTAGTGGAGAAGGTAAACGACCGTATAGACATTACTAACCGTAAAAAACACTATAAATTATAACCCTTCCGTACCTTGATTACGGTATAGAAAGGCTATAATTGCATCCGCAAACGCATTTCAACACAACTCATGGGCCAATACCTTTTTTACGCTCTTTCGTTGGTTACTGTACTTAGTGCCTTAATGGTGGTGTTTGCCAAAAGCCCTATGTACAGCGTTATTGCCATGATTGTCTGCTTCTTTTCCATAGCGGGCCATTACGTAATGCTCAATGCCCAGTTTTTGGCCATCGTACACGTAATTGTGTATGCGGGTGCCATTATGGTATTGTTCCTGTTCGTGGTAATGTTGCTCAACCTAAACACCCAGCCCGACCAGCCCCAAAGCAAATGGATGAAGATTGCCGCCGCCATATCGGCGGGCATGCTTTTCTTGGTATTGTTGGTGTCTTTAAACACTTCCGATACGGGCACGTTCACGCTTCCGGCCAGTTCCGACATAGGTACGGTGGAGCACGTGGGGCAGAAACTGTTTACCGAATACGTATTGCCTTTCGAAATTTCGTCCATATTGTTGCTTTCGGCAATGATAGGTTCGGTGGTTTTGGCAAAAAAAGAACAACGATAAAATGGAAAACTCACTGGTTGCCGTACCGCACAATTGGTATTTGCTGCTAAGCACCTTGCTCTTTTGCATAGGGGTGATGGGGGTACTGTTCCGCCGCAATGCCATCGTAATATTGATGTGCATCGAGCTGATGCTGAACTCCGTGAACCTGCTGTTGGTGTCGTTTTCCTCGTATTCACAAAGTGCTGACGGACAGGTATTCGTATTCTTTATCATGGTAGTGGCCGCCGCCGAGGTGGCCGTGGGGTTGGCGCTTATAGTGAGCATATATAGAAACGTGGCGAGTACGGATATTAACCTAATGAGTAAATTAAAACGGTAACCATCAAGCACTTGTGTTGTTTGATATAAAGCTATTGTTTCAGTGAACGGCCAATTGATAGATTCTTCATTACTTACCACGCTAAGCCTTCTTATCGTTGCTTTTCCATTGGTGGGTTTCCTTATCAACGGATTGCTGGGCAAAAGGATTGCCGAGCCCATTTCGGGGTGGATAGCCAGCATTTCGGTGTTCGCTTCTTTCGCCAGTGCTATTTACCTTTTTGTGGCATTGCCGGCCACGCAATCGCTCCACGTCAACCTGTTTGATTGGATAGCCTTTGGCAACATCAATATTGCCTTCGGCTTTTTGGTGGATCCGCTTACCATCACCATGCTGTTGGTAATCACGGGCATCGGATTCCTTATACACCTTTACTCCATCAGCTATATGCACGGCGATGAGGGTTTTACGCGCTTCTTCACCTACCTCAACCTGTTCATTTTCTTCATGCTGTTGCTGGTAATGGGCAACAACTATTTGGTAATGTTCATCGGTTGGGAAGGCGTGGGCCTTTGCTCGTACCTGCTTATCGGTTTCTGGTTTAAGGAGCATGAGAACAACAACGCCGCCAAGAAGGCTTTCGTAATGAACCGCGTGGGCGATTTGGGCTTCCTTATTGCCATGTTCTTTATGCTGTTCAACTTCGGCACGTTGGATTTTAGTGGTGTGGCACAAGCGGTACAAGGCTTTTCTGTTAATAACGCTTTGCTGGTAACTATCACGTTGCTGTTGTTTGTAGGTGCCATGGGCAAGTCGGCGCAGATACCGTTGTACACTTGGTTGCCCGATGCCATGGCTGGCCCTACGCCCGTATCGGCGTTGATACACGCCGCAACCATGGTTACTGCGGGCATCTATATGGTAGTTCGCTCCAACGTATTGTTTGCCCTTGCACCCGCTACCTTGGAGGTGATATTGATTGTAGGGGTTGCCACTTCGGTATTTGCGGCGGTTATCGGCCTTATGCAAAACGACATTAAAAAGATATTGGCATACTCCACCGTATCGCAATTGGGCCTCATGTTCGTTGCCTTGGGCTTGGGGGCCTTTACCAGCGGTATGTTCCATGTGGTTACGCACGCATTCTTCAAGGCATTGTTGTTCTTGGGTTCGGGCAGTGTAATACATGCCTTGCATGGCGAGCAGGACATCCGCAAAATGGGCGGCCTCGGCAAGTACATCAAGATTACGTTTATCACCTTTATGATTGGTTCTTTGGCCATATCGGGCATTCCGCCGTTCGCGGGCTTCTTTTCCAAAGACGAAATCCTTGCCAAGACTTTTGAACACAGCCCTGCCATCTGGGCCATTATATCCATAAGCTCTGCCCTTACGGCGTTCTATATGTTCCGCTTGGTGTATGTTACCTTCTATGGCAAATTCCGCGGCACGGAAGAAACCCGTTCGCACATACACGAATCGCCGGCATTGATTACCATCCCGTTGGTTATATTGGCCGTGCTTTCTATTATCGGCGGCTTTATGGGCCTTCCGGCGGTGTTTGGCTTCACGCACCAGTTTGGCACTTATTTGGGCAACGTTACCGCCCCTTCAACTGCCATTCTCGGCGAAGCGCACCACTTAAGCCATACCACGGAGTACATCCTGATTGGCGTTGCCATACTAGCAGCCGTAGCGAGCATTTTGATTGCCCGCTACTTATACGTTACCAAACAGCAACTACCAGCCAACAGCGATGCCGAACTGAACGGGGTGCAGAAGCTGGTGTCCAACAAGTTTTATGTGGATGAATTGTACAACGCCGTATTCGTGAAGCCCATCGTAAAGCTATCGGGTTTGGTGTATGAGTACGTGGACAAGCTGGTGGTGGACAATGTGGTGAACGGCGTGGCCAAGATAACCGACTTCTCTGGCCGTACCTTGAGGTTGATACAGACCGGCAATACCAGTCTTTACATACTGGCCATGGTATTGAGTATTATAGTTTTGTTCGTAATTCGATTACTGATATAGCATGTTGACGTTACTGATTCTATTACTTCCTTTGGTAGCATCGCTGGCGGTGTTGGTGTCGGGCAATAAGTTGGCACCGAAGCTAGCGTTGCTGTTTGCCGCTGCCGAACTGGGCCTTACCGCTTACGGCCTTAGCGTCTTTGTGCAAAGCGGCCCTGCACCGTTTTTGGTGTTCCAAGAATGGATTGCCGACCCAAAGATTAGCTTCAACCTTGGCTTGGATGGGCTGAGCATCTTGATGGTGTTGCTCACCAACTTCCTGTTGCCCATCATTATACTTACGGGCTTTAATAGAACCATTGACAATGCCAAGGCTTATTTCTCGTTAATACTGTTTATGCAGTTTGCCTTGTTGGGCGTGTTTATGGCCAACGACGGCTTGCTGTATTATATCTTCTGGGAGCTGGCCCTCATACCTATTTACTTTATCGCCCTCAATTGGGGAGGCCCGAATAGGGTGCCAGTTACGCTCAAGTTCTTTATCTATACTTTGGCGGGCAGCTTGTTTATGCTGTTTGGCTTTATCGCGCTGTACCACCTCAACCCAAGCAAGTCGTTCAATATTGCGGAACTGTACAGCATGGTTATATCCAGCGACAACCAAGCATGGCTGTTTTGGATGTTCTTTGCCGCTTTCGCCATTAAAATCCCGATTATTCCGTTTCATACTTGGCAGGCAGATACCTATAAAGAAGCACCTACACAGGGCACCATGTTGCTTTCGGGCATTATGCTGAAAATGGGTACTTACAGCCTTATCCGTTGGTTGCTACCTATATTGCCCGAGGGCGTGG
>CAYYZT010000023.1:0-4908 GCA_964476015.1 uncultured Chitinophaga sp. | reverse complement strand
ACACGCCGGAAGGCCAGCCACTGCGTCGGGAAGACATCAAGACGCTGGCTGACCAGATGCGCTACGAACTGGGTCGTTACCGTGCCTGGCGTGGCCATGTGGACCCCGTTGGTAATGGGGCTTTGCGTTGCGGGCATCGTGTATGCTTCCATCATCGCCATCATGCAAAAAGATATCAAGCGGCTGTTGGCCTATTCGTCTTTGGCGCACGTAGGATTAATTTCGGCAGGTATATTTGCCCTTAACCTTACTGGCCTGGAAGGCGGCGTGGTGCAAATGCTGGCTCACGGCGTGGTAGTGGTAGGATTGTTCTATTGTGCGGATATCATATACCACCGCACCAATACTCTGGATGTTGACCAACTGGGCGGCATCCGCACGGTTGCGCCTTGGTTTACTACTTTGTTTTTGATAGTAGTGCTGGCCAGTGTGGCCTTGCCGCTTACTAACAGCTTTATCGGCGAGTTTTTGTTGTTGTTTGGCGTGTACCAATACAACCCTTATTTGGGCGGGGTGGCCGGCCTTACCATTATTTTGGGCGCGGTATATATGTTCCGCATGTTCCAAAGGGTAATGTTGGGCACTACCAACCATGTAACGGCCCCGTTTGCCGCTTTGTATTGGAACGAGAAATTGGTGCTTTGGATATTGGCTATCGTGATTATAGTAACGGGTGTTTTCCCGCAACCGATAATCGCGTTGGCAGAGCCGGCATTGAATATTATTTTGGATAACGCAGCATCGAACTAACCTGTGAACACGTTAATATACACATCGGTATTGGGTTTTATCTGCATGATTGCGGAAATCCTCAACATGCGAAAGGTGATTATACCTATCGTATTGCTTGGCTTGGCCGCTATCTTTGGCCTTACGGTAATGGAGTGGGGGCAAACCAACTCTTACCTGAACGACATGTTGCGCGTCGACAATTTCTCGATAGCGTTCAGTTCGTTGGCCATACTGGTTACGGGGTTGGTGGTTGCGTTGTCTTTCGATTATTATAAAAACGAATACACCCACATCAGCGATTACACGGCCATTACCATCTTTATTTTGGTGGGTGGCTTGGCATTGCTTTCTTTTTGGAATATGTCCATGCTGTTTCTGGGTATCGAGATACTTTCCATTTCGCTATACGTAATGGCGGGTAGCAGGAAAAAGGATATGAGAAGCAACGAGGCTGGCTTGAAGTATTTTTTGATGGGCTCGTTCGCATCCGGCTTTTTGTTGTTTGGCATTGCGTTGATATATGGCGTTACGGGTTCGTTTAGCCTAGCTGCTATTGGGCAATACGTGGATACCGCCACAAGCATAAGCCCGTTGTTTTATGTGGGTATGTTGATGTTGTTGGTAGCCATATTGTTCAAGGTATCGGCGGCCCCGTTCCATTTCTGGAGCCCGGATGTTTACGAAGGCTCGCCCGCACTTACTACTACCTTGATGGCTACTTTGGTAAAGGTGGCCATGTTCGGGGCTTTTTATCGTTTGTTCAGCGTAGCCTTTGGCAGCGTGTTGGATTACACCGATTGGCTTATTGCTGGGGTGGCAGCCCTCACCATGTTTGTGGGCAACCTTACCGCCCTGCAACAGCTCAACGTAAAGCGTATTTTGGCTTTTTCAGGTATCGCCCATGCAGGTTATTTGCTGTTGGGCATTTTGAGCATACGCGGCAATGCGGAGTCTGCTTTGTTCTACTATAGCGTTGCTTATGTGCTGTCCACTATTGCTGCGTTTGCCGTGGCCATACCCGTATTCAAGGCAGCGGATACTGAAGTAGTTTCGGGTTTCAACGGCTTGGGCAAACGCAAGCCTTTTATGGCGGCCCTGCTTACCATGGCCTTGCTATCGTTAGCTGGCATACCACCTTTTGCGGGCTTCTTGGCAAAGTATTACATCTTTAGCGAAGCGATGGCCAACGGTTTCTTTGCTTTGCTCATCATCGCCGTAATCAACTCCATTATCGGGGTGTACTATTATTTCAAGCTCATCCTAGCTATGTATGCACAACCTGCCGATGAAACCACCCATTTCCATTTTCCTTGGGTGTATGTGGCAGTAGCGGTAGTTTGTATCGTTTTGGTGCTGTTGTTGGGCGTTTATCCGGGTCCGGTAATAAATCTGCTGTAATAGGCAAACACACACTTTTTGGTTAATGTTGTAAGCTTGCTGCCGTTAGGCAAAGGCCATTATATTTAGACCTGTTTGCTAAAGACGGCTTCATTTTTACAAGCACTATATCGATTTCTCCGAAGAAAGCCCTTGTGTTTCCAATGGGTATAGCCACCAAAGATGTTAATGCAAGTGGTTGCAAAATATATTGACCCTGTTTCCGCCTCTATTATACCCACGTACACCCATAAAAATCGAGAGCCCCATTTATCCAAATGGGGCTCTCGATTTAACATTGCTCAATACCAATTGGTATGCGCAAATTAGCTGTAAGCATTATTCGCCTAAAAACACTTTTTCCACTTTGGTTATACCGCCGCCATGTACCCTAACAAAATAGTAGCCGCTGGCAATCGGGCTTAGGTTAAGGCGATAGTCGAACTGTGAAGGCTGTAGGGTTTGGGTGTCAATTAGCTTACGGCCCATCACATCCAGCAAATCTAAGTCTACCTTGTCTTGTACATCTTTTAACCTCACCACTATCGTTCTGCTGTTGGCGAATATGGTAATGCTGCCCAAGGTGGCTTCCACTACATTGGTGCCCTGCTCCTTATCCACTACTATTATTTGGGTAAAGTTGGCGGAGCAGTCGTTGTTGCTGGCCGTTAGGGTAACCGTATAGGTGCCCGCCGTGGCATAGGTGTGTGTAGGGCTGGCATCGGTGCTGGTGTTGCTGTCGCCAAAGCTCCAGGTATAGGCAGTAGCCCCACTGCTGTTGTTGGTAAAGTTAATGGCCTCACCTTCCAATACAACGGTATCGCTAACCAAGGCACTGGCTGTAATGGTGGGCAAACCGCCAACAATTACGGGCAGGGTAACCGTGTAGCCGTCAATTGCCAACGTAAGGGTATAATTGTTCGCAGCTATCCCGCCTTGGGTTTGTAAGCCGCTTGCTTGGGTAGTGTTCCATACGGTAGTATTATTGGCATCGGTAAGGGTCAGGCTATTCCAAACAATGGGGGTGCTACCGAGGTCAAACAATCCCAAATCGACCGATACGCTGCCCAAACTGTCGCAATCGGCATTTTGCTTGGTTACTACCACGTTCGGCACAAAGTGCAATACAAAGCGGTCCGCGGCATCGGTGGTAAGGCTGCTAAAGGTGTAGGTGTTTTGTTGCAGCAGATTGGTAAAGGTGCCCAACTGCTTGTCTTCCAAGTACACCAACGAGCTCACGGCAAACGTGGCCAAGTCGTCGGCAGTAAAAGTGAAGTTACCGTTGGTGCCCGGCAAGAAACCCACGGGCACTACTTTCACGCTGCGGTCGTTTGGCAGGGCATTGGTGGCTTGGCGTGGGTAAGCAGGGTTGGTGGTAGTGTACACAGTCACTACGCCGTTCTTGCTCAGCATCTTTTTACTGTCGAAGTCATTATCGTAGGCATCGGTAAAGTTGCTGGCGAAGGCCACTACGGTGCGGTCGTTGTAGCCATTGCCAGCCACATTAAGTACCAAACGGCTCTCATAGGCGGCCGGCCCACTGCGGAAGAAACTGGTATTGGCCGCCACGCGCACGTCGTTGGTGTAGTTCAGCACCGCGCCGTTGTTCAACGCTTCCACAAAGAAACCTTGCGACGAACCGATAAGCGAACTGCCCGGTGCAATGGCATTAACAGGCTGGTAAGTACCTTGAAAACCACCATTGGAAAGCCATAAGTAAGCCGTGCCGTCAATGTCAGGGTTAATAGTCTTTACCTCAAACCAATCGATAGGTGAGGGGTAAGGATTGCTCACTAGGTGCATGCCCTGCGTAGAGGTAAGGTTAGCAGTGGTTTTGCTCAAAGTAGGAGAGTTGATATTGCCTGTATTGGCCGTACCCGTTACGTTTATGGTAGTGCCATCGGCAATAATGCCCGCATAGCCTTCGGTATTGCCCAAACTGCCAACACTACGTACGCGCCAGCCGCTCAAGTAGCAGTCGGTTACATTGCCCTCCACATAATCGAACAGGCCGCCATAAGGCGAACCCGCGGCCAAGGCAGCCGGGTCGCAAGTAGATTGCGGTATAACAAAAGCATTGTTCGGCCCGGCAGTGCTGAATTCGTTGTTCCAATCGGTGATGTTAGTGCCGCCTACGGGTGTGCCAATATAATGGAAACCGTTGATGGTATTGGCCACATAGCGCTCTACCGTTACGTTGCCCATAATGGAGCCAGTATTAACGCCAAAATCGTTAATGTAAGCCGTGGTGGTAGCGTTGGATTTTAAGGTTAACGTGCCAGTAGTGGTATTCAATACGCCCGTTACCAAATTCAATGCTTCTCCAATATTGGCCGTGCCATTAAGCGTGGTGTTGGCTTCTATGGTAACGATGCCCACGTTCAGGTTGCCATCAATGGTATGAGTGGCCGCATTGGTAAAGCGCAGGGTGCCCGCGCCAAAGTGGGCCGAGCCATTGTTGGTAAGGTTGCCCGAAACGCGGATGCTAGTACCGGGGGGCAAGGTAACGGATGCACCCGCATCAATGGTCAAGTCTTTGGCCTCGCCATAAGAGCCGGCAATGGATGTGAGCAAAGGATAGCGGTTGCTGGTAGCCGATACGTTGGCAATAACGGCGTCAAGTGTTGCAGTTGGTACCCCGGCGGTCCAGTTGTCGTCATCAAACCAACTGGTGCTTACCGCGCCAGTCCACACGGTTACGGGCGGGGCTATTTCGTCAGCACCTATGTATGGGGTAGATGCATGGCGGGTTTGCCCGTCAATATCGGTAGTGAGGCCAGCAATAGGCGTGCCCACGGC
>CAYYZT010000022.1:15384-18703 GCA_964476015.1 uncultured Chitinophaga sp. | reverse complement strand
TGTCATAGAAGGGGAAGTAAAGCGGACGGATAGGCTTGTAATGGTAGCCCGATAAAAATCACGTTAAATTAATGTGAGTTTCGGGGACAGTAAATCTGAATAAACGAGAGAATTTTTGCTCCCGTGCTATGAAAGGGGCGGTGTTCGCCAAGCCCAATGCATCTTAGGTTGGACCAGTCGCCGACTATAGCCTTGCAGCTTCTTGTTGGCGCATCCCGGCCTATAGATCCCACTCCTGTTAAGTGGCCGGTTCCTAACGGTGCCAGTGGTTGCTCCCTTTCATTTTTTCATCAACCGATAAATTATTGGCATATTTGTAGAGAGTCACCTACCTTACTGCCATGATGAAATATTTGCTGTTTGCCGTGCTATCCCTAGGAATATGGTCGTGCGCCGATACCGAAGAACCCGTAGCCAACGCTGATGCGCCCACCGAACTGCCGGAAATAGCCGCTTTAAGCGAAGAGCAACGCAAACAGCACTTGGAAGAATACGGTATCGATATTTATCGCGGCATCCCCACTGGGCTTAACATTGGCGAATCGGCACCCGTATTCAAGGCTAAAGACCAGACCAATAAAGACGTTTTCTTGCCCGATCTGTATAAGGATGGGCCGGTAGTGGTGGTTTTCTACCGTGGCCAGTGGTGCCCTGCTTGCAATAAGCATTTGGCCGCTTTGGAAGACTCCTTGGCACTGATTAATAGTTACGGGGCAAAACTGATTGCCATCTCGCCCGAAACCAAGCAAGGGATAGAGCAAACGGTATCCAAAACCAAAGCCACTTATCCCGTTATCGCCGACCCCGACGGGTATATTATGTCGGCTTTCAAACTCAACTTCTTCGTTACCCAAACCTATCAGGAAAAGACCAGCCAAAAGCTGGGTGCCAACATTGCCGCCAACAACGGCACGCAAGAGGCCCGGTTGCCCATACCCGCTACCTACATCATCGGCACCGATGGCAAGATAAAATACAAGTACTTTAACCCGGACTACCACCAACGGGCATCCGTGCAGGATATCATAACCGAGCTAAAGAAACTGCAACAACCCGCTAGCTAACAGCTGCAACAAATACCTTGCTATGCAGTACGCTACCATTAGCCATAAAATCGTTGTAGGTATTATAGTGTTGGCTGTTGCCAATATGGCTTCCATGGGTTTTGTGTGGCTTTCGCAAAACGATGCGCCGCAGTTAGCCGGGGCACTATTGTTTTACTGGCTCACCAGCACCATTTGCTTGGCAATGGTGTGGACTTGGCTATATTTTGCAATAGCCGGATTAAGGGGTTTTGGTAGGCAACATCGCCTTCCGCTTACGCCAGTGAGCATTGCTTGTCTATTGGTGCCTTTTGCCTGCATTCTTTTGCCGTACAAATTTCTGAGGGACGCCTGGGATAAACTACAAATCCTTACGCATCAAAACAATGCCCGCAAAGGATTGTTAAAATGGTGGTGGGGTTTGCATTTTGCATCCATAGCATGGCCATTACTGGTAATGCTGCTAATGCCGGGTGCCGTTAGCTTGATTGTTTACGCACCTATGTTTTTATTGAATATCTTAGCTAACGCATTGGCTATTGCAACCATGTGGGAGGTTCACAAAACAGCCAAAACCACATTTCAATATCTTCAACAGCGTAAGGGCCGCACTCCACATCACGTTACAAACAACGTATAACCATGCAAGAAAACCCTTTTTCACCGCAACGTTCATACCCCCGCATAAAGGCCATGTTGCTGGCGGGCGGCATTTTAGCTGCCGTTGCCGTTTTCTTGTTTGTGTACATTAGGTGGGGCAACCTGCCGATAGCCTTGGCCGTAACGGCTGTAATAGCATTGTTTATCTACGTACTGCTGCGCAATATATTGAAGGAAGGCCAACCCCGCCGAAGCAGGTACCGCAGAAGCCACCGAAAATAAGAATGGGTGCAGCAAATCCGACAAAGCCACACCCATTCCACTACATCTCCCGAAGTTAAAACACACTGTAGTTATGCGTTCCGTATTGTATAACGGGCACAGGTAACAATCCGTTGCCTCGTTTCCTTTGCCATCCCTGTTTTTTACAACTTTTTAACCTTTGTGCATGCCCCAAAACAAAAGTTGCCTCCTTTTTGGGGAGGCAACTTTCGTAGCTTTATAGAGTTGTATCTTATTTTTTCACGGAGCCTTCCACAAATATGGCACTCGGCTGTTTGATTACCAAGAACTCGGTACGGCGGTTCAGTTGGTGCTTGTCTATCAAATCTTGGCTCAATTTATCGTCGCGCACGCCTTGGTCGTTTTCGCAAAGGTTGGCGTAGATAGGCAAGGTTTCGCCGAAGCCCGCAGCGGTAATGGTCTTCATCATGTTCAGTATGCCGTTGTCCATACCTTTCTTAATAAGGTAGTTGGCGGCAGACTGCGCACGGTTGGCCGACAGGTGCATGTTGTAGGTTTTGGCACCACGACAATCGGTGTGCGAACGCATTTGGATTACCATGTCGGGGTACTTCACCAAGTAGCCATACAAGCGGTCAAGCTCTTTGGCGGCATCTGGGCGAATGTTATACTTGTCGAAGTCGTAGTAGATGTTCACCAAACGGATTACGCCTTCCAAGCGGTACAGTTCTAGGTCAGACTCCACGGTGCCGGATGGTTTGCCCTTGGTGTCAAAGTTCTTTTCGCTCTTCAAGAAATAGAACTCCTTGTCGCCATCCAACTTGTATTGTTTTTCTGGCAACAAAGCGAAGGCAAATTTGCCGTCTTGGCCCGTGGTGGTGCTGTCAACGGTGTTATCCGTAAGGTTGATCAACTTAACTATGGTGCCAGGCAATACGCCCACTCGGCCTTCCTCTTTGGTTACGTCGTTCACCTTCACTTCAAAAGTAGTACCCACCAACATCAACGCGCCACGGTCGAGCGGAATGCGTATGGCTGGCGAGTTGTTGTCGAGGCCCGCGGTGCTCACGTTTACGGTATTGGGCAAGTAGCCAGCTTTTTCGCCGTAGATGCGGTAGCTCTTGCCCGGTGCTACCCTAAAGGTGGTGGCACCGCCGTTGGCGGTCATATGCTTGTTCAGGGTATCTTGGCCCGAAACCAATGAGGCGTAGGCGCTATCAAGGTTTTGGCCCGTTACACGGTCGTACACGATAACTTTCAGGCGAAGGCCCATGTTGTCGAAGTAGTAAATGTCGTCATCGCCTACGCCACCAGCGCGGTTCGACGAGAAGTAGCCTTTCGTTTTATCCTTATTGAAGATAAGGCCCAAATCGTCGTAATGGGTATTGATGGGGTAGCCCATGTTTTGCGGGTTGCCGAACTTACCGTTTTGC
>CAYYZT010000022.1:9589-15374 GCA_964476015.1 uncultured Chitinophaga sp. | reverse complement strand
CCAATCCGCCCAAACCTACATAAGCATCAGAGGCAAAGTACAAGGTGCCATCTTGGTGCAAGAAGGGGAACTGCTCGTTGCCCACGCTGTTTACGCCCGTGCCCAGGTTTTCTGGCGAGCCGTAAGTGCCGTCTTCGGCCACGGAAACACGCCAAAGGTCCAATCCGCCTTGGCCGCCTGGCATGTCAGACGAGAAGTACAGGTACTTGCCATCAGCCGAAAGGGTAGGGTGGCCACAGGTGTAATCATCGTTGTTGAAAGGCAGGCGTTCTACTTTGCCCCACTTTCCGTCTTCCAAAGTCGATTTGAAAACGCTGAGGCGCATAATGTCCTGCTCGCCTTTCTTCTTGCTTTTCACAAAGCTGTTGCGGGTAAAATAAATTACCGTGTAATCCTTGTTGAAGGTAACGGGCCCTTCGTGGAATTTGCTGTTCACCTTGCCTTCCAAGGCTTTTACCTCGCCCACCGCGGTATCGTTGGTAATGGGGGCGGTAAACAAATCCAAGAAAGCACCGCCTTGCCATACGTCTTTGCCCTTGTTGCCACGGTTCGACGGGAAAATAAGGATACTGTCTTGGTAATAGGCAGGGCTAAACTCGCTACCCGGTGTGTTGGCATCGCCCACGTTTACTACGTTGTAGCGTAGCGAGTCGGCCTTCAGCTTGTTAATCTCGTCCATCGACTTGGCCAGCTCGGTGCCGCGCGGGTCGTTGGGGGCCAGTTTGTTGTAGCGCAGGTATTGCAACTTGGCATCGTTGTATTTGCCGTTGGAGCGCAGGGCCTGTGCATAGTAAAACACTATAGTCGAATCGGCTTGCGTGTTGTTGGCGGCCAAGCCATACCAGTGTTCCGCTTGGTCTGGCTTGCCCAGTAGGCGGTAGCTATCGCCCAAGCGGGTAAGGGCGTGGTAGTTGCTTGGTTCTTTTTTGATAACGCGCTCATACTGCTCGATGGCCTTGTCGAACTGGAACAAGTCGAAGTATCGGTCAGCTTTTTTCGTCTTTACATCTTGCGCCGTAGCGGAAAACACTAGGAGGAAAAGCGCGGATATTAAAATCAGGAACGATTTGTGGTTCATCCTGGGTTGGTTTTTTTCAGCGTGTTGGTAAGGCAATTTCGCACAAAAATATTAAAATAAAACAAGAAACCATACTGGTTATCATCCCGTTCATACGTTATTGTTTACAATTGGATACACCTAAACGACAATAAAACAAAAAGCCGTCGGCACATAAACGGTGCCGACGGCTTTAAAAGTTGTTAGAGTTGGGTCTACTTAGTAAACCAATACCTTCGTTGTTTTTACCACATCGGCACCTATAATCCTTACGAGATAAAGGCCCGGACTCATTTGTGCGGTCGATATTTGGGTAACGTTGTTGCCTCCGTCAAATTTTTCGGCACCGCTGTATACGCGGCGGCCAGTATTGTCCAGCACCTCGATGGTTGCAGACACCGGTTGCGGAACGTTGAACTCCACCGTAAACGAACCTGCACTGCCCACCGCAGGGTTTGGATATACGCGCAAGCTGCTGGCGGCATCCACTTGGCCGATGCCAACATAGCTGTACGAGTTGGTAATGCTACAGCCATTTTTATCGGTAACGGTTACGGAGTACGACCCGTCTTGCTGTGCAATTATGCCCGCCGTGGTGCTGCCGTTTGACCAAGTGTACGTATATGGCGCGGTGCCGCCGTTGGGCAGGGCGATAATGTTATTGCTGCTCACGTTAATGCCAACCGACAAGGTATCGGGTTCAGGAAGGGCGATACACATCATCAGCCGCTCGTTGTTGTTGTCGGTAATGGTAAGCTGGTAGTTTCCGCCCTCCAAATATGTAAGGGTAGAATCGGTAAGGCCGCTCGACCATGAATAGTTGTATGGCCCCGTGCCACCAGTAACCGAAATGGCTATCGCGCCATTGTAAGCACCGGCACAGGTAATAGGGTCTATAAGAATTTCGGGTACCATACTGGTGGCTGGCGCAGCGGTAAAGGTAGCCGCGGCAAAAGGAGAGCAGGTGGAATATTTGTTGAAAGCCCTTACCCTCCAACGATAGGCGAAGCCAGGAGAAAGGTTGGTAACTATTACCGACGTGTTCGAACTTGAAATGATGGTATCGAATACCACGTTGTTTGGATTGTTTGTGCGGGTAACTTCAACAAAAAAATGCGTGGCACCTTCTACTTCAGACCACTTCAGGTTTGCATAATTGCTCGGCACGTCGGTAGCACCGGTGCGCGGGCACAACAATGCGGTGCTATCGGTTATTACCGGATAGTTGGGGAAATTATGGTTCAACAAGTATGGGCGTTCGCTGGTAAGGTACGATTTCATTGCATCAACCTGTTCTTGGCTGTGGTGGTTGGCGCACTCATCGTTGGCGTAAGACATGTAAAGGGAGCCATCAGGGTTGTAAGGAGTGCCTACATAGTCAACCTTGGTAAGGCTGTAAGGGCACCTCCAACGGTCGCTGATAAAATCGGCGGGAGTGTCGCAAAAGTAGTCGCCGGCGTTGTTGCAGTTGCTGCCGTTCACGCGTTCGTCGGTAGCGCGGGGGGCATCGTTCACCGTACGTCCTTCCCAGCCATAGAAAGTATGGGGCAGCGAGAAGAAGTGGCCCAGCTCATGGGCGATGGTGGTATTCTTGTTTTGGCCGCAACTGTTGTTGATGGCTATATAGCCCTGGCGGCCGTTGCCGCTTGAGTTTTGTGGGCCGCCCCATCCAGAAAAGTAGCCACAGGCCCCATCGGGGTTGGCCACAAAAAACATGTTTATTACGTTCGGCACGCTCTGGTTGCGGATGATGGTTTGGTAGCCGCTGGTGTGCTGGTTCAGCACTTCGCTGTTAATGTAGTTTACCTCATCGTAAATGTAGAACTGCCATCCGTAAGGGCGGTATTGTTCGTTGAGGGTGCAAAAAGCATCCAGCAGGGTAGCGAATTTATAATACCCCCCACCGGCATTGTTACCAGCAATGTGTACCTTAATGGGCAGGTAAGTATAAGTGTCGGAACTGGACTTGTCGTAATAAGGACCACGATTGTTCATTTTGTAATCGCGTAGCCAGGTCATCATTTCATCCGGCATTTGCGTAGCACAAAATTGTTGGGCAAAAGAGGCATTAAAAACGAATAGTAGGAGCAGGGGGGCAAAGAGGTTTTTCATTTGTTTTTCAAGGGGGCCTGTTAACTAAAAATTGCGAAAAATTTAAACAGCCAGTAACAGTTGGGTGGCCTAATTTATGCCAAAAGTGCCTGATTCCCAAATTTTTCTTTCATTTCAGTACCCTAACACTTTTTTTGGCTAGTTTTGTTCAAAAATTGAAAAACCCATGAAAATATCCGTTATCGGGGCAGGCAACGTAGGCGCTACCTGTGCCAATGTACTGGCCCATTACGATTTGGTAAAAGAGGTAGTATTGCTCGACATTAAGCAAGGCGTGGCCGAGGGCAAGGCGCTGGATATGTGGCAAACTTCGCACATCAACAACTACAGCACCCGCATCAAAGGTGTTACCAACGATTATAACGCCACTGCCGGCTCGGACGTGGTAGTAATAACCTCCGGCTTGCCACGCAAACCGGGAATGACCCGCGACGACCTTATCAACACCAACGCCGAAATAGTGCGCAGCGTTACCGAAAACGTGGTAAAGCACTCGCCCGATACCATTATCATCGTGGTTTCCAACCCGTTGGACGTAATGACCTATTGCGCTTACCTTACCGCCGGCATACACCACCGCAAGGTTATGGGCATGGCCGGTATTTTGGATACCGCCCGCTACAAGGCTTTCTTGGCCGAGGAGCTAAACTGCTCGCCTAAAGACATCCAAGCCATGTTGCTGGGCGGCCACGGCGACACCATGGTGCCGCTGCCGCGCTACACCACCGTTTCCGGCATTCCCGTTACGGAGTTTGTGGGCAACGAGCGTTTGGAGCAAATAATCAACCGCACCAAAACCGGTGGCGGCGAAATTGTGAACCTGATGGGCACTTCCGCTTGGTATGCCCCCGGTGCCGCTGCCGCCCAAATGGTGGAGAGCATCATTAAAGACGAAGACCGCATCTACCCCGTTTGCGCTTGGTTGCAAGGCGAGTATGGCCTGAAGGATATTTACCTTGGCGTGCCCGTAAAACTGGGCAAAGGCGGTATCAAGGAAATCATCGAGCTGAAACTGAACGATGCCGAGAAAGCATTGCTCTACAAATCGGCCGACGCCGTTCGCGAGGTTTGCGCCGTGTTGGATGTACAGAAGGCTTAATCGCCCCTAGTTGATTGATATAGAAACGCCCCGGCCATAATTGGTTGGGGCGTTTTTTTTGGCCTTGAGCCGATTAATCAAGCTATTCGGCTCAAAATTGGGTTGTTTTTGAGCCGAATAAGCCGTATAATTGGCTCATGCTATATAATTGGCAACAATCTGATTGGCCTGAATTTACTTACAGTTTGGAGGGCATTGAAGAGTCTTTGCTGGCTTTTGTACAAAAAGCTGGCCTTACCAATGGCATGATGCTGTCGTTGCCTAGTTCCCAACAAACCGATATTGCCATCCACACCATGCTGGCAGAAGCGGTAAAGACCTCTGAGATAGAGGGCGAATATTTTAGTCGTGAAGATGTAATGTCGTCCATAAAAAACAATATGGGCCTAAACCCCATACTGGAAAAAGTTAAGGACAAAAGAGCTGCCGGCATTGGAGAAATGATGGTAGATGTACGAAATAGTTTCGCAGAGCCTTTAACCGAGTCCAAGCTTTTCCTTTGGCACCGATTGCTGATGCAAGGCAATAAATATGTGCAAGCTGGTGGCTGGCGATCGGATACCGCTCCTATGCAGATTATCTCAGGGACCGTCGGGAAAGAAAAGGTGCATTTTGAGGCCCCGCCGTCCCATCAAGTGCCTCAAGAGATGAAACGGTTTATCGGTTGGTTCAATAGCACGGCACCTTTCGGCCACCAGCCAATGCTACACGCCCCTGTTCGCGCAGCAATTGCCCATTTATACTTTGAGTCTATTCATCCATTTGAAGATGGAAACGGCAGAATAGGTAGGGCAATTGCCGAAAAAGCCATATCGCAAACCCTTGGACAACCCGCACTGCTAAGCCTGTCGCAAGCTATTGAAACCGATAAGAAACAATATTACCAATCGCTACAAGAGAACTCCAAGCACAATAATATTACCTCGTGGATTCGCTATTTTGTTTGTTTGGTTTTGGGGGCGCAATCGCAAGTTGAGCGGCAAATTACCTTTGTGCTTAAAAAAACGCGTTTTTTTGACACTTACGAAAAGAACCTAAATCCCCGCCAGCTAAAAGTGCTAAAAACCATGTTGGAATATGGAGAAAACAACTTTACGGGCGGCATCAACTCCCGAAAATATGTGAGTATTGCCAAGTGTTCAAAAGCCACTGCCACACGAGACTTGCAAGAACTGGCCGAAAAAAACATTCTTACGTCAATAGGAAGCGGCCGTAGTACTAGATATGAAATAAACATGTAGTGCATGCTTGCTTTGGCTACCTTTGCATCCATCCATGCCCTCCACCTTCCGCACCCGGTACCTGCCACACTTGGCCCTGTTGGCCGTAAGCCTTATTTATGGGGCTAATTTTACCCTTGCCAAGCAGGTGATGCCGCTATATATACAGCCGTATGGCTTTATAGTGTTGCGGGTGGTGTTTGCCACGGCATTGTTTTGGCTTACGGGCCTCTTGGTAAAGGAAACCGTGGCCAAAAAGGATTTGCCCCGGCTAGTGGCCTGCGGATTGTTCGGTGT
>CAYYZT010000022.1:7459-9579 GCA_964476015.1 uncultured Chitinophaga sp. | reverse complement strand
GCGCTTACCCAGTGGTGGTTTTTTAAGGGGCTTAGCCTTACCAGCCCCATCAATGCCTCGCTGCTGATGATAGTAACGCCCATTTTGGTGCTGGCCTTTGCCATTATGGGCAAGCAGGAAAAGCTTACTTGGCGAAAGTTTGTGGGCATCGTGTTGGGCACTGCCGGGGCCTCGGCCATCATTTTGTACAGCGACCCGGCCAGCCAGCGCGAGGCCACCGTTATCGGCGATGTGTACGTGTTCCTCAACGCGGCATCCTACGGCATTTTCTTGGTTATCGTAAAGCCTTTGATGGCCAAGTACCATCCGCTCACGGTTATTAAATGGGTGTTTTTATTTGGGTTGATACCCGTGCTGCCCATAGGTTATAGCGAACTGGCCACCGTGGAGTGGGCTACTTTGGATACCTCCGCATGGCTCATTGTGGGCTATGTATTGCTTTTTACCACTTACTTGGCCTACCTGCTCAACACCTACGCCATGCGCAGCGTGGAGCCATCGGTGGTTGGCTATTACATCTACGTGCAGCCCGTGTGCGCCACCGCCATTGCCTTAGCCACCGGCAGCGACAGGCTTACTTGGATAACCGTAACCGCGGGGCTGGTAACGTTTGCTGGGGTGTACTTGGCCACCGTGCGGCGGGGCAAATAGTTATCGAGCTACTTTGCCAGAATAATACTTGGCGAACCACGCAGGTGTATCCGAAGGATTGAGTCCGTCCCATGTTTTCACGCCGTCCACTTGCTTGAAGTGGGCAAAAAGTGCGGGCCTTTCGCCACTGTTATCGAAGAAATAAGCTTGGTAAGCCAACTGCGCCGCATCGTACAACTGGTCGAGCGAGCGGTAGTAGCGGCTTGCTATTTTGTCGGGAGGTACGTTGTGGCCTTTCTCTTTTACACGCAAATTAACGCGATACTTATTGATTTCCGGACCTTCCGTAGACACAAAATATAGATAAACCTTATAGCCTTCTTCTTTTGCCTGCCTCATTATATCCAATTTGGAAGGATGGGAAAAGACGGTTTCAAAGGATAGTTTTCTCTTATCGGCAATCAATTCTTTTCTGAGGAAATCCGCAATTATTTGGGCCAATCGCTCATCCGCCTTGGTATCTTTTAAAACGACTTTGGAGCCCTTTATATCAAAGCTCTCTTCAAAAAACTTAATGGATTTGTTGTCAATTAACAATCCTGATTGGGCCGCAACATTGGTAAACTGAAGTTTATTAGGATTAACATGATAATGCTGGAAGCTAAACTTTCCATTCCGTAGCTCATTGGCTATGTCGTCAGCATTAATGTAGATTCCGAAGTCAATCGGACGGTCTTCTATAATATACTCGCGCACCGACTTAATGATGGTACTTTTTCCAGAACCGTTAGGCCCGGCAAACACCCGCATTCTTAATTCATCAGGCATTAATCTACAATTATATCCTTAGCGTTTGGTGTGGCATCCACAGGAGCTATGCGGGTTTTGTTGCCTTTTTCGTCTTCTTTGATAATCCACCCATCTTCCACTTTCATTACATAGCCCATAAGTTCCATAGCGCGTTTGGCCTTGTTGCGCGTGCCCTTGTTCACCGCCCGTACCAATGCCCTTTTGGTAAGGTATGCGGTGGCAGGCTCTTTTACCACTGAGGGTTGTTTCGTCTTTTTGGTCTTTTCTGACATAGGAATAAAGATACGGAATTGCCCGTCCAAGTACAACGCAATTGGCCGTAGTTGGGTTCGGCTACAATACCTTCGTTTTGCCCATGCCGAAACGCAGCACCACTACGGCCACTACCGCCGTTACCAACCAAGCGGCGGCGGCCACGTATTCGCCAAATATGAGCTTGCCCGTGCCGAACAGCGAAGCATACGTAAACGTAATGGCCGAGAGCCAGCACAGGGCCAAGTAGCCGGGCCGGAAACCCTCTGGCTGCGTGGCGCTAATGGGGGCCCACCACCCGCCGGGCTGCACCTTGTCGTAAAAGTTTTGCAGCGCGGCGCGGTCGGTAGGCGGGGTGAGGTAAGTAACCAGCAGCCAAGCCACGGTGGTAAAGCCCACGGTAAAGAAGAAGCTGTTCGGGAACATCCATTCCAACCCGTACCGGGCTATGGCAAAGCCCACAAAAG
>CAYYZT010000022.1:0-7449 GCA_964476015.1 uncultured Chitinophaga sp. | reverse complement strand
TGAAACGCTTGTAGAGGTCGTTTACCAAATAGCCCGCCCCCCAGTTGAGCTGGGTGGAAATGGTGCTGAGGTAGGCGGCCAAGAACGCCACCACCAAAAGCCCCTTGAGGCCCGAGGGCAGAAAATCGTTCATGGCGTAGATGTAGCCCATATCGGGCTGCGGCAAACCGGGATAGAGCACCAAGGTGCAAAGGCCCACCAATATCCACGGCCAAGGGCGCAGGGCATAGTGCGCCACTTGGAAAAGCAGCGTGGCATAAAGCGATTCTTTTTCGTTTTTGGCACTCATGATGCGCTGGGCCACGTAGCCTCCGCCGCCCGGTTCGGCACCGGGATACCAACTGCTCCACCACTGCACGCCTATAAAGGCCAAAAAGGCCCCGATACTGATGGTAAACATCGTTCCCGTCTCGCTGGCATCCGTGCCGATGGAGGGGAAGAATTCGAATGCCCATGGTTTGTCGGCCAATTTCTCTTGCAAGCCGCTGACGCCGCCAATCTGCTCGGAGTTGACCACCATGTAGGCCAAAGCAATGCAGCCCGTCATGGCTATCACAAACTGCACCACATCGGTAACGGCCACGCCCCATAAGCCCGAAATGGCCGTATAGGCCGCCGCCAAAAACATTGCCCCGGCCATATACCAAATCACCTCTTGCTGCGGAATGTCGAACATGCCCGTGAGGATGCGGTTGAGGGCCACGTTTACCCAACCGATAACGATGATGTTCATAAACAGGCCCAGGTAAACGGCCTTCAGCCCGCGCAGGAATGCCGCCGGGCCGCCGCTATAGCGCACCTCTATCAGCTCCACTTCCGTAATTACGCCGCTGCGCCGCCAAAGCCGCGCGAAGAAAAACGTGGTGAGCATGCCGCCCGCCAGCATGTTCCACCACAGCCAGTTGCCGCTCACGCCGTTTTTGGCCACCATTTCCGTTACGGCCAGCGGTGTATCGGCGGCAAAGGTGGTGGCCACCATGCTGAGGCCCGCTATGTACCAAGGCAGGTTGCGACCGCCGAGGAAAAAGTCCGTCATGCCGCCCTCGGCACGCTTGCGGTAGTACAAGCCGATGGCCAGGGACAGCAATAAAAATGAGACTATGATTACCCAATCGAGAACGGTGAGCATGGTGCGGTATTTGCGCTAAAATTAAAAGTTAAAATTTTAGCAACTTTAAGCAGTTGTTAACAGCAATATGCCGAATAGTGTAGTTTGTTTAAACACAAAGGACACTATGTTTTCACAAAGGACACTATGTTTTCACAAAGAACACTAAGATTCTTTGTGTGCCTTGTGCTTTCTTTGTGTCCTTAGTGTTTAAATACGCAATATGAAAAATGCCGACTATCCCCGCCTTGCCGCCAAAATAGCCATAGCCGCAGCTTTTATGGGTGCCGTGGCCGACGTGCTGCTGCTGTACAGCCCCAACGGGGGCTACGAAACGGGCGATTATCAGTTTTTGAAGGACATCGATACCAACCGCATCGTTGTCGGGCATTACTTGGGGCTGTTGTTTATCCCGTTGGAAATGCTGGGCCTGTTCCACATATACCGCTGCCTGAAGCCCGCTGGTGGATGGTTGCCTTGGGCGGTGGTGGTCGGGGCGTTGTTTATCGGCTATCCGGGCGTGGCCTACCACGGCATGGTGGCTTTTATCCATACTTTGGTAAACCAAGGCACGGCCGATGCCGCTTTGTCGGAGCACCTGCGCTTGCTATCCGAGCCCGTGGGCGGGGCCTTGGCCGTGGGCGGCGGCGTGGTGGCCGTACTGTTTGCCTATACCGTTTTGAAAAAGCCTACCCTTTATCCCCGTTGGATGGCATTTGCCAATCCCGGCACGTTCTATATTGTATTCGCCCTAAGCTATTTGATAGTGCCGCCCGTGGGCAACGTGCTGTTGCCTGCGGCATTCAACCTGTCGTTTATGCTATTTTTTGCTTGTTCGTTGGTGGCGGAGCGGAAAGCATAAAAAGAAGGCGGCCCCTTTCGCAAAAGGCCGCCTTCAACCCGACAATCCTAAAACGTGCTACTTTTCCTCGCCCATGGCCACAAGGGTTTCAATATCGTTGTTGATGGACAGCACCAAGATGCAGGTGGCCGTGCAGAACACCGGGCTGGTAATGCAGTGGTGGCCGTTCCAGGTGCCGTTGTCGTTTTGGATGGTAAGCAGCGATGCGGAAATGTTGTCGTACCATTTTTTCCAGCCATAGTCTTTGCTAATCACCATGCTCTCGCCCGTTTGCAAAAAGCTGATAAACTCCTCGCCGCCGTTGTTGCCAAAGCCGCTCATCACGTTTTTGTCCTGCGCCACGGCTTTGGCGCTGTTGTATATCTGGTAGGCAGTGTTGTACTTCATGGCTTCATCGTCGCTCATGCCGGCCTTCTTCAGGTTGTCAATCGTTACGGGCGCGCTGGCGGGCACCAAGCCTTTCTTTTTGGCTTCTTCCATGGTTTCTTCGGCCTTGCGGTTTTCCATGGCACTGCTGCGGAAGGTATTGGTAACGGAGTACAGCACTATGCCTGCCCCGTCTTCGGCATCCACGGTGCCAGTGCTGGTATCAAAGTTGTTTTTCTGGTATTGGCGAGATTTTTCCAAGGCAGCCGCATCCACCCCCATGCCTTTGCTTTGGGCGGTTTCCAACACGTTGCCCGCTAGGCCCGATTGCAGCACCCCGGCCCATCCGGCCCCGGCTATGCTGCCGTTGCTGCCCTGTGCCTGCTGTATTTTTTTGATGCAGGCGTTCAGGTCTTGCTCCACGCGCTTTTTCAGGCTTGAGTCGTGTGCCACGTGGTCGAGCAGGTTGGTGAGGTACTGCGCCGAAAGAATCACGTCGATGTTCGCCCCCAGCTTGCTTTGTATCTGCGTATGGGTAAGGTCGGTTATGTTCAATCTATCTTCGGGCGTGTTTTCGATGCTCTTTAAAATATACTCCGTTGCTTTTTTGAGCTGTGGCGCATATTCGCCTGTGGTAAGGGTGCTGCCGCTGCGCAAGATGGCCAAGGCCACCATGGCCGTGGTAGCGGGGTCGGCCACTACGGCATGCGGGTCTATAACGTCTTGGTGCGCATGGCTGCCCGCGCCCCAACCACCGTTGGGGTGCTGGGCCGTTACCAGCCACTTCAATCCCTTGGCAATGGATTTACGCGCGTTTTCCGGCGTGGGGTAGCTAAAGCCGGGGTCCAGCTCGCGCTTGGGGGTATCTTCGTTGAATACGGTCTTGAACACGCAGCCCTTCGGCTCGTGGGCAGGCGGCAAAGGTTCTGCTGCCGTAACCCGTGTGGTAGGATTGGGTGCGGGTTTGCTGATGGAGAATACGGTAAAGGTGCCGCCCACTATGATGGTGGCCACCAACAGTGCCACCAATGTTTTCCTGCTTTTCATAATAGTATGGTTTATGGGTTTAGGTTCTTTTGTAGGGATGCAGGGATAACAGCGATTCCATAAAAAGTGGGTGAGTTTTTTTGTTGGGGGAATACGGCATAGTTTTGGTGTAAGGCGAGAACGTTTGTGGGCAATACCTTTGCGTTGGCTTTATTGCATACCGCAAGCGACACCTCCCCTACCCCTCCTTAGTAGGAGGGAAGTGTTTTGTAAAAAACCTTTTTATGAAAAGCATACAGTTCCTACTGCCTATCTTTTTAATAGCCATGTTATCTTGGGCCTTTACCAGTCAATCTTTCGATATTTTGAAGCAGCCCATCACACAGCAATATTTGGCTCGGCTAAAAAAAGACTTCGGGTATAAGCCCGACCAACTACTTGTATTGGTAAGCGCGGCCAAGCAGGAACTTTATCTGGTTCAAAACGACAAGGTGAAGACCACTTACAAGGTATCCACCAGCAAAAAAGGCATTGGCAGCCAATCGGGCAGCGACAAAACGCCGCCGGGCATCCATCGCGTGAAGGAAAAATTCGGCGAGGGAGCTAAAATGGGGGCCATCTTCAAGGGCCGCCAATACATCGGCCGCGAGGCGGAAATCATTACCGAGCCCATCAGCATCAACAGCGACGACGTAACTACCCGAATACTATGGCTGGAAGGGCTGGAGCCGGGCATCAACAAGGGCGAGGGTATTGATAGCTACAAACGCTACATCTACATCCACGGCACACCCGAGGAGGGACTTATCGGCACACCCGCCTCGCACGGTTGTGTGCGGATGCTCAACAAGGAAGTAATAGAGGTATTCAACCAAGTACCCATCGGCACGCTGGTGGTGGTGTTGGAGGGATAGGGTAGGGATTGCGGAATTAATTCATGGCTACCTATTCAATGTCAGATTTATAAAAAGGAAAAAATAGTATCTTTACTTAGTATGAATATTAAAGACATTAATAACAGCCAAGTGCCCATTATTAGGTTTGATGATGCTTTGGAAAAGCAAAAGGATACTATCTTCTTTCCTAAAAAGATAGCCGAGGCCAATAAGACCCTTGCCGAAGTAGGATTGCCAAAACGATACAAACAAAAAAGAGCGTAAGCTCTTTGAGTATACCATAAAAGCAAGGAAGGCTGCCCGAGGTTTCGGGCAGCCTTCCTTGCTTTTATGGTTATAGCTTATCAGTGTTTCACAATCGGTTTCACGGTGCGGCCATTGGCGGCATCTACGGTTAGGTAGTACATGCCCGGCGCAAACGCTGCGGTGCTGATGGTGGTTTGGTTGCCGTTTACCGGCTCACCGGTATATACCGTGCGGCCAGCAAGGTCGGTTATGGTTACGGTCATGCCGTTTACGGTTGGGGCGCTTACCACTACGAGGTCGGTAGTGGGGTTGGGGTAAACTTCCAGTCCGAATGCTGCGGCTACGTTAAAAATGCCCGTGGAAAGGTCCTCACCATTATTATACACGGCAATGTGCTCCACGCTGTGGCCCGTACCGATAAGGCCCACCAAACTAAGCATGCCAGTGGAAATATCCACGGTAAAGAGGCTGTCGTCGTCACCGTTTTCGCTCCCTACCAAATATATTATGCCAGTGTTGCTCACGTCCATATCGGTACTGGCATCAAAATCCCTCGAAATGCCGTGGAGGCTGGTAAGCAGCCCAACGTTGGGCGAGGGGATGCTGGCCAAAATATCCAGTTCGTGGTCGAACACATAGAGCGCGGTAGTGGCAGCACTGTCGTAGCTATTGGTATAGGCAGCGGCGGCCACACGGGGGTTGTTGGCCTCGTTCACGTCGCCCATATTGTATTCCAAAACGCTGTCGGTAGCGGCAATTGCGCCGGTAACGGGGTGTAGGCGATAGTTGCTGCCGTTGAGGCCGATAACACGGATACGGTCCACGCTCGGGTTAAAGTCAAAAGCCGTTTCGCCCGTGCCCAAATCCAGAGCCAGCGTGCTGCCTACCGAACTGGCCACACCGCTGGTGGTATCGATGACGTACAGTTGCGCTTGGGTGAGCAACACGTTGTAGCCCAAGGCATACAACTGGCTGGTGTGCGGGCGGAAATCGATGCCCACAATCCTTTGGCCAATGGGGATGCCCGTAATAGGGGTAGTGGTAAGGATGGTGCCGGGTGCCTGTGCGCTGAACTTGATCAGGTCAGTTCCGTTCACGATGCCGTAAATGTTCTGGGCAGTGCCGTTAATGCCGGCAAACAAGGCCACGGCAAGAAAAAGGGAGGTAAAAATGGTTCTCATAGTTTAGGTTTTTGAGAATAGTGAAATAGAATACCAAGGTATAACCTATGGGGAGGGAAATTGTTCAGAGGGATGATAGAAATGGCAGCACCAAACGATTACTAGAATGAACTTTTAACCGTTACTTTGCCTTATCCTTATTACTTTGTTATTCTTGCTAAAACGCTAGTTACCTATGAAAAATATAGCCCCATATAGCTTTTCGCTGTTGTTTGCCCTGTTGATGGGCCTCAACGTTTTTGCCGCCAACGGCAGCCAAACCCTTCAAATACAAACCGATGCCGTATGTGGCCATTGCAAGGAACGCATCGAGGGAAAGGTGGTACAACTAAAAGGCGTGAAGAACGCTACCCTTGATTTGAACACCAAGATTTTGACCGTGACCTACAATCCGGAAAAAGTGGATGCGGCGACCATCAAAAAAACCGTTACCGAAACCGGGTACCAGGCCGATGAAATTCCGGGCAACGGACAGCAAAGAAAAAATTTGCCGCACTGTTGCCAGAAATAGCTCAAAATGCCTCAAAATTGAGCTAAAATGTCTCAAAAAGCGGCTTTTTATGATAAAAATGCCGCAAAAAATACCTCAAACAAGCTCAAAATATCGCAACACATGAAATTTAAGACTACTATAAACTGTAATAGTTGTATCAATCTAGTACGCAATTATATCGACGAAGTACCCCATGTACAGCATTGGGAGGTGGATACTGCCAATCCTAATAAAATCCTTACCGTTGCTGGTCAAAACGTTGACCAACAACAGGTTATAACTAAAGTAAAAGAGGCTGGTTTCCAAATAGAGGCTATATAGCAGTAGTTTATTTGGCCAAAAGTTTGGTTTATAACGAAACCCGTCGTATGTTTGCACTCCACATCGCGGGATGGAGCAGAAGGTAGCTCGTTGGGCTCATAACCCAAAGGTCGTTGGTTCGAGTCCAACTCCCGCTACTAAAACCCTTGACAGCACTAGCTTTCAAGGGTTTTTTGTTTGCCCATGTTCCACGTTTACGTCCTATATTCCGACAGCCACGACATCCTCTACATCGGCTACACTTCCGATGTGGCCAACAGGCTTTTGTCACACAACCAGTTGGCAACCAAGGGTTTCACGGTGCGCTACCGCCCGTGGCGGCTGGTCCATACCGAAATGTTCGGTACCAAGGCCCAGGCGATGAAGCGGGAAAAAGAGCTGAAATCTGGCAAGGGCCGCGAATGGATAAGGGCCAACTTTATCTGACGGGGCAGAAGGCGGCCCGTTGGGCCCATATCAGCCTGAGGCTGACGCTGGTTCGAGTCCAACTCCCGTTACTAAAACCCTTGACAGCACTAGCTTTCAAGGGTTTTTTGTTTGCCCATGTTCCACGTTTACGTCCTATATTCCGACAGCCACGACATCCTCTATGTTGGATATTCTTCCGATACCGAGGGTCAACTACAAATTCCTTAACTTTACCGTTATGAAGAAATGGTTGATACGTATCGCAATTGTGATAGTGGTGCTGGTAGGCGCTTACTATGCTTTCCATAACTTTTACTTTTTGCGCTTGCCCGATCGTAACGTGCCGAACGATGCCAGTGTTTTCGTAAGCCCGGCCGATGGTTTGGTGTATGCCGTAAAGGAGTGGGACGAGGCGGTTGAAATTGTGCCGAAAGACATCAACGGGGCAGTAAAGGTGCTTACAACGGGCTTGGATGCCCACAAGGGTACCATCGTATCCATTACCCTAAACCTGCACAACATACACTACCAGCGCGCCATGATTGAGGGCCGCTACCTGGGCAGCGAGTACAAGAAAGGCG
>CAYYZT010000021.1:0-18726 GCA_964476015.1 uncultured Chitinophaga sp. | reverse complement strand
ACGACGAAAAATTCCGCTCCGGCGGCATTACCGATGCCAACCCGGTGCTGCTGGTAAAGCTGTTTGATGCCAGCGGTATCAACACCGTGGGCAACGGCATCGGGCACGACCTAGTGGCCGTAATGAACGAAAATACTAGGCAAACCTATGTGCTGAACGATTATTACGAATCGGACACGGACGATTTTCGAAGCGGCTCGGCCCGCTACCCGCTCTTCAACCTGCCCGACGGGCACTACCGAGTGGTGGCCAAAGCGTGGGACGTACATAACAACTCCGCATCGGCCAACACCGAGTTTGTGGTGGCATCCAACCCCTGCATCGCGCTGGAAAGCGTGCTCAACTACCCCAATCCGTTCAATTATTCCACCAAATTCCAGTTCGAGCACAATAAACCCGGCGAAACGCTGTTTGTAGACTTGAAAATTTTCGATTATTCGGGCCGCCTGATGAAGCATTTTACCAAATCTATTGACAGTGCTGGGTTTAGGGTGGACGATTTAGAATGGGACGGACAAACAGTTAATGGCATGAACCTCAGCAACGGAACTTACGTATACAGGCTCGAAGTGCGTACTAATGAGTGTGCCCCCGTACATCAAATGGAAAAATTGGTAATTTTGCGTTAATCACTGAAAAACCTTCAATGAAAATCTCCCTCAAAGTTTTGTTTATATGTGTAGCGATGCTCGGCACTACTCCTGCGCATTTCGCCCGATGCCCGTGCCGCCGCCATGGGCGATGCCGGTATAGCTACCAGTGCCGACCCGAACGCCACGTACCACAACCCCGGCAAACTGGCCTTTGTGAAAACCATAGATACCCGTACCGACCAAGAGTATGATAGCGGCACGTTTGGTGTTTCCATGAGCTATACGCCTTGGCTGCGCTCGTTGGTAAACGATATTTACTTGGCCCACCTTACCGGCTATTACAAGATAAACAAGATGCAGGCGGTAGCCATGAGCATTAGCTACTTTTCGCTGGGCAACATCCAGTTTACCGATGCGCAAGGAAACAACCTGCAACAGTTCCGCCCTAACGAGTTTGCATTTGATGGCACCTACTCCCGTGTATTGGCCAAAGGCTTTGGCACGGGCATTACCTTGCGCTTTATCTACTCCAACCTGGCCAGTGGCCAAAGCGTGGGCGGCACCACCATCAACCCCGGTATAGCCGCTGCTGCCGACATCGGCTTTTACTACAACACCGATATTAAAGTAGGCGAGCGCAACTCCAACTTTGCCGCTGGTTTGGTATTCTCCAACCTGGGCAGCAAAATTTCCTACACCGGCTCTGCCCGTAAGGATTTTATCCCCATGAACATGGGCATCGGTTTGGCCTATACCATCGATATCGACAAGCACAACTCCTTTACCATCGCTACCGATGTGAACAAGCTTTTGGTGCCTACGCCAGATCCGGGCGATTCTTTGCAGTCTTGGAGAGACAAATCGGTTCCGGCGGCTATCTTTGGCTCGTTTAGCGATGCCCCGGGCGGTGCCAAGGAGGAGTTCCGCGAGTTTTCTATCGGTGCTGGTGTGGAGTATTGGTACGACAAGCAATTTGCCGTTCGTGCGGGCTATTTTTATGAGTCGCCCACCAAGGGTGCCCGTAAGTTTTTGTCGGTGGGTATCGGTTTGCGTTACAGCGTTTTCGGATTGGATTTTTCTTACCTGATTCCTACTTCGGCGCAGCGCAACCCGTTGGATAACACTTTGCGCTTTACCTTGGTGTTCAACTTCAAGCAGATAAAAGGCACCGAGGAAGACCCGACCACTACCCCTGCGGGCGGTGGCAGCAGCAGGCTGTAACCCCTTTGCCAAAACATAAAAATACACGGAGGCTGCCTTTGGGTGGCCTCTTTTTTTATAGGCATTATTAAAAATGGGGAAGATAAAAGGATTACTTCTTCTCGCGGTCGTTGCGGTCTTTAATGTCCATATAGTAGCCGAACACCACAAAGCCCAGCACTATGGCTACGCCGATAAAGGCTATATATTTGGAAGCTGCGGCAAGGAAAAGAGGCTCCATTGCTAAAGGGATTGATTGTGAGGCAAAGATAGGCAAATAACGCGCACGAACCCGTAATTTTGAGGCATGACCCGTAAAGAGTTGTTTGAGCGCACCTTGGCCTATTTGAGCGAGGAATATAAATATGCCGAAACCGAACTGGAGTATTCCACTCCCTTCGAGCTGTTGGTTGCGGTTATCCTTTCGGCGCAGTGTACCGATAAACGGGTAAACATGACCACGCCCGCGCTATTTGCCCAGTACCCGGATGCCGAATCGATGGCGCAGGCCGCGCCGGAAGATATTTTCCCCATCATCAGAAGCATCAGCTACCCCAATAACAAGGCCAAGCACTTGGTGGGTATGGCACAGAAACTAATGAATGAGTTTGGCGGCGAGGTGCCGCAAGAGGTGGCACAACTGCAATCGTTGCCGGGCGTGGGGCGCAAAACGGCCCACGTGGTTACTTCCGTTATTTACCGCCAGCCAAACATGGCCGTGGATACGCACGTAATGCGCGTGAGCAACCGCATTGGCCTCACCACCAACACGGCGAGGCACAACCCGCTGCTTACCGAGAAGCAACTGGTGAAACACATTCCGCAGCACGATATTCCGGATGCCCACCATTGGCTCATTCTACATGGCCGATACGTATGTGTGGCGCGTAATCCCAAATGCCCGCAGTGCGGCTTGACGGATATTTGCAAATATTATGCTCAAAATGTTAGGTTATTAATAGAATAATACTAATTTTGTTGGTATCAAGCAAAGGTTACTGGTTATAGGTTATTAGTTATTGGTTTCTTAGTTCCTAAAGAAATGAATGCAACAACTGAAAATACAAGTTTAAAATCTTTTGAAGATTTGTTGATTTGGCAAGAAGCTAGACAACTAAGGAATGAAGTATTTTTGTTAACCCATGGTTTTCCGCCAGAAGAAAAATATAGACTTAGTAACCAGATTATTAGAAGCACTCGGTCAATCAGTGCAAATATTGCAGAAGGCTATGGAAGGTTTCATTATCAAGAGTTCATGCAATTTTGTCGCCACGCCAGAGGCTCTTTACAGGAAACCAAAGACCATTTGATATGTGCTTTGGATTGTAGTTACATTGATAGTGCCAAATACGCTAATTTTAGTTTGAAGATAGATGCGCTTAATTGGAAACTAAACGGTTTTATTAAGCATCTAAAAAGCAAAAAAGAACAAATGTAGTGTTTAGTATAAGATAACCACCAATAACCAATAACTAGTAACAAATAACAATCACCCATGGCAGCAAACCCCAAAGACAACAACACGAGCAATGAACGGCTCAAAGCACTCCAGCTAACGGTAGACAAGTTGGAGAAAGTATATGGTAAAGGAACCATCATGAAGCTTGGCGACGAGCGGGTAATCGCGGTGGACGCGGTTCCGAGCGGCTCGTTGGGCTTGGATATAGCATTGGGCATCGGGGGCTTCCCGCGTGGCCGTATCGTGGAGATATATGGCCCGGAATCGTCCGGTAAAACCACTTTGGCCATCCACGTAATAGCGGAGGCCCAGAAGAAAGGCGGCATAGCGGCCGTAATAGATGCGGAACATGCTTTTGATAAGAACTATGCCCAATCGTTGGGCGTGGACGTGGACAACCTCCTCATTTCCCAGCCAGACAATGGCGAACAGGCATTGGACATTGCCGAGCACCTTATCCGCTCAGGCGCGTTGGATGTAGTGGTAATCGACTCCGTGGCGGCCCTAGTGCCCCGTGGCGAACTGGAAGGCGAAATGGGCGACAGCAAAATGGGCCTGCAAGCCCGCTTGATGTCTCAGGCATTGCGCAAGCTTACGGGTGCCATCAACAAGAGCGGCTGCATCTGTATATTCATCAACCAGTTGCGCGAGAAAATAGGCGTGATGTTCGGCAACCCCGAAACCACCACCGGCGGTAATGCCTTGAAATTCTACGCTTCCGTGCGTTTGGATATCCGCCGTATCGGCCAGTTGAAAGACAAGGAAGAAGTAGTGGGCAACCGTACCAAGGTGAAGGTGGTGAAAAACAAGCTGGCGCCACCGTTTAAAGTAGTGGAATTTGATATTATGTACGGCTTGGGCATCTCCAAAGTAGGCGAGATAGTGGACCTTGGCGTGGAGCACGGCATCTTGCAAAAGAGCGGCTCTTGGTTTGCCTACGATACCACCAAGCTTGGCCAAGGACGTGAGGCCGTGAAGGAGCTTTTGTTGGACAACCCAGAGCTTATGGCCGAGATAGAGGGCAAAATACGCACCCGTATTAAAGGCGATATGTTGCCCCAAGAAAAGGCTGAACCCGCTGAAATAGAGTAACAAAAATGCTATAGCAGCGCATCCTACAAAAATGCCCTTCCGTTTTGTGAAGGGCATTTTCATTTAATATAAACTTGGCACGGTATTGGCTACTATTCAGGTAAGGAATTGGACTGAAAAAGAAGAGGAACCATGGGAAACTTGAATGATCCGAAGCAGAGACAACAGTTTTTGGCCGATGCCATCAACGAGCAATTGAATCAACGAAAGCAAGTAGAGCCAAAGGCTGGCGTGCTTTCCGATATTAAGTTTGTGGGCAAGCTGGTCGACTTTTTCGACGATAAGGACGAGAAGGCCTACCGCCAGCTAAGCAAGCGGTTGGGCCTGTGGGGCAATGGGAACAAATGATGTAGATATTTGCATAAAAATCCCCATGTTATAAATAATTTGAAAAGACGGACCTCCATTTCGTGGTTCGTCTTTTTATTTTGCGGTATAATTGAGCTATAATGCCGCAAAATTGAGACATAATAGCTCAAAATGCCGCAAAGTGCGGTATGTTTGAGGTAATATACTACAAATGGAATTTTTACCTGAAAAATTGGAGCAGTACGTGGAGCAGCATACCGCTGCCGAGCCGGAACTATTACAAAACCTTAATAGGGAAACCCATGCCAAGGTAATGATGCCGCGGATGCTCTCGGGGCACCTGCAAGGCCGGTTCTTGGCCATGCTCAGCCAAATGATTCGGCCCAAAACCATTTTGGAAATAGGTACTTATACGGGCTACTCCGCCATATGCTTGGCCGAAGGGCTGCAAGAGGGCGGTACACTGCACACCATCGACATCAACGAAGAACTGGAGGACTTGGTAAGGGGCTATTTCGAGAAGGCAGGCATTAGTGGCAAAGTGCAATACCACATTGGCAATGCCTTGGAAATCATCCCTTCGATAGCGGGCCAGTTCGATTTGGTGTTTATTGATGCCGATAAAATCAACTACGCCAACTACTTCGATTTGGTGGTTGACCGCATGCCAAAGGGGGGCTACATTTTAGTGGACAATGTGCTGTGGAGCGGCAAGGTGCTGGACGATAAAAAGGATAAAGACACCGCCGCCATTGATGCCTTTAACAAGAAGCTGATGGCCGACCCAAGGGTGGAAACCGTGATGGTACCTATACGAGACGGCATCCTCATTGCCCGAAAAACTGTATAGCCGCCCGTTTTTTGTGGACAAATACATCCTAAAACCCTTTCTCCATTCGTTATTTTTGAACTTGGAGCAGTGTAGGTAATAGTTACGGGTTACAAGTTGCGGGTTACGAGTTTGTACCCAAATCGCAGCAGTACCATTAACTAACAACCAATAACCCGTAACGATAAGCGATGCAAAGGATAACGATAATAGGACTGATGTTGGCAGCCGTGCTGGGTGTTTCGGCACAGAACGAGCTGAAGAAATATACCATTGAACAGTATATCGAAAAGTTTGCCCCCTTGGCGCAGAACGAGATGGCCCTTTTCGGCATACCGGCCAGCATTACCTTGGCGCAGGGCATCTTAGAATCGAACTACGGCAACAGCGAGCTTACCCGCAACGCTAAAAACCACTTCGGCATTAAATGCCATAGCGGATGGACGGGCAAGGGGTATTATATGGACGACGACTCTGCCAAGGAGTGTTTCAGGGTGTATGATTCGGATGCCGAATCTTACCGCGACCACTCCAATTTCCTTAAGGGCCGAGAGCGTTATGCTTTTCTTTTTGAACTGGAGCCCACGGATTATAAAAGCTGGTCGAAAGGTTTGCAACGGGCTGGATATGCCACCAACCCGCAATACGCCAACCTGCTCATCCGTATCATCGAAGAGCGCAACCTTACGCGTTTCGACACCAAAAAGACCCTCGACCCTAAAAAGGATTACAGCAACCCGGATTCGGTAATCAGCAAATTGCCCGACCAGATTTACGTGTTCAACAACATCAAAACCGTGTTGGTAAAGCCCGGCCAAGACCTGAAAGCCATTGCCGATGCCCAACACATGAACCTGCGCCAGTTGACGAAGTATAACGATATGGAGCCGGACGAAGCATTGACCACCGGGCAAAAAATCTATCTTCAACCCAAGCGTGGCAAAGGTTTTGAGAAATTTCACGATGTGAAGCAGGGCGAAACCATGCGCTCCATTTCGCAGAAGCAAGGCATCAAGCTAAGTGCCCTCTACAAGAAGAACCTGATGGCGGCAGGGGAGGAGCCCCTCGTTGGCCAACGGCTTTGCCTGCAAAAAAAGTGTGCGGAGAAACCCAAAACCCTTAACGAACAAGAGTTGATGGCCGAGAAGAACAAGAACTTGGACAAGCACATCGAGCAGGTTAAGAAAGATACCAAAAAGGAATATGCCGATAGCGTGGCAGCGGCAAAGCAACAACAGCCGCCATCGCAGCCGTACAAAGGGCCGCCGTATTACCACACCGTGGCTGCCGGCGAAACTATGTACAGCATCTCCAAGAAGTTTGCCGCCCCTATTGCCGACATTGAGAGCTGGAACAAACTGTCAACGGGTGCCAAACTGAGCGTGGGCCAACGGTTAATAGTGGGTTATGGCGACGTGAAGCCCGTGGAGCCGACCAAAATGCCGGAACCCATCAACCCGGGCGTTTTTGGTGCCGATAGCGTAAAGTATATTAAACCTACGCCACCGCCTACCCCAACGCCCCAGCCTACAATACAAGATGAAGACACCGTGGCAGCCATAACGGAAGTAGTGGTGCCCGAAAGCGAGCTGGACCCTATAGTGCCCGGAAAACCAGCCGAAGAGCCGGACAATATTTTGGCCTATCCGGAGTACCACGTGGTGGCCGCAGGAGAATCGGCCTATACCATTGCCAAGAAATACGGCATTACCGTGGAACAGATAAAGCAATGGAACAAGCTGCCTGATTATAACGTGAAGGCGGGCCAAAAGCTGGTGGTGTATGACAATACTACTACCGTGAAAACCGAAGTGCCACTGGAAACCGAGATAGAGAACAACAAGCGCGACGAAACGGTGATATACCATACCGTAAAGGCGGGAGAAACGCTGTATGGCGTGGCGCGGATGTATGAGGTATCGGTAACGGATATCAAGCAATGGAACCCCGGAATGAGCGATATGCTGCAATTGGGCCAAAAACTGGTTATACAAAAAATGGACAAGCCCGCCCCGCCCGATGAGCAGGACAAAGTGAAGCCCGTAGAGCCACCCAAGCCCAAACCGCAACCAACCCCCACACCTCCTAAAACCGACGGCGACACGCAATACCACACCGTGGAGCCGGGGCAAACGCTATATGCCATATCAAGGCTGTACAACGTAACGGTGGAGCAGATAATGAAATGGAACAACCTATCAAGCACCAACATCAATGCCGGACAAAAGATCATCGTTAGTCCCTGAGCAGGAGATACCTGTAGTAAGGGTAAGAGACAAGCGTTTCCGTGTATTCATCCCCTACGAGGACATACAGGAGCGCATCCGCATCATGGCCGCCGCCATGACCCGCGAGTACGAGGGCAAACAGCCCATGTTCCTCTCCGTGCTCACGGGTTCGTTCATGTTCGCCGCCGATTTGATGAAGCACATCAACATCGATTGCGAGATAGCGTTCACGCGCCTCTCCTCATACTCGGGCACGGCCAGCACCGGAAAGGTGGATATGGTGATGGATTTCAAGGAAAACATAGAGGGCCGCCACATCATCATCTTGGAAGACATAGTGGATAGCGGCACCACGCTTTCACGTTTCATCCCCGTGTTGGAAGAGCGCAAACCGGCCAGCATCGCCATCGCCACCTTGCTTATCAAGCCCGAGGCATTGAAATATCCCTTGAACGTACCCTATGTGGGCTTCCGCATCAGCAATGAGTTCATCCTCGGCTATGGGTTGGATTACGACGGCTCAGGCCGAAATTTCAAGGATATATATCAGGTGGTGGAGTAGTAACTTATTAGCTGCGGGGTTACGGGTTGCGAGTTTAAGGTTGCGGCCTGACGACTTATTGTGAATGGAGGAGAAATATTCAAATCAATGAGTCCGATAGGCCGCAAATGCAATAGCTGCAAGGACGTGCTCTTTGGTAAGCTCCGGAAAGTCAGCCACAACCTCTTCAGTACTCATTCCTGAAGCCAGCCAATTTAAAATATCGGAAACTGCTATTCTAGTGCCTATAATACAGGGTTTGCCAAACCTAATGCTTGGATTGATGCTAATCAGTTTTTCAGAAGCAAACTTTTCCATTTAGTGGAATTTAGGCAGCCTTGCTTTTCTTGAGTCTTTTAACCAGTTCAGCTGTTTGCTGTTTCGTGAACTCAATTCGTTCGCTTTGGGACATATGTTTCATTTGTTCTGCGGCTTTTTCTTTCCACTCCCAAACTTCTAATTGGGCTTTAGATACTTTAGATTCCATAGTCAATAAGTTCTAGCGGCGTAATGATTCTTATAGGATGAAGATAGTTTTTCTCCAAATTCATCGCAATTACTTTCCTTTCTCTATTCACGTTTGCAAGATGCTTATAGTTCCAACTTACAAGATAATCTATGTGATGAATCACTGAACAGGCAATATGTAGCGCATCCAATTTCTTTTTAGGCGGTATAATACCATGCTGCAAATATGTTTCTGCCAAGTCATCTATAGCCTTGTAATCGTTAAGTTCTAGAAGTGATAGGCCGTAAGACTCTATTGTACTAACCAATAATTCCCTTTTGCCTACATTATTGGTATTCATTACTTCTTGCAATACATATTCAGAAATATAGGTGTTGTAGAGGCCTCTCTGAATAAAATTATCAAACAAATCAATAGTGACCTCTTTCTTCTCTGGTGCATCATCGGCAAAGAGAAAATTAATAACGGATGTGTCAAGGTAAATACTTATCATATCAATTCAAACCTTTATAACCAATCAATGCCCATGCCCTTCATGCGCATCGCTCAGCTCGCCCAAGCCCTCCAAATCATCACAGTGCCAAAGCTTTTGCGTTTTCTTCACGGGTTTTTGGGTGGGGGCACCGCCTTTTTTGGCGTTCAGCATTTCCTGTATCAGTCGGTTGCGCTCGGCGGCAAGGGTTTGGCGCAGTTGTCCGTCGCGTTGCAGTTCGTAGAAGGCGATGCCGTCCACAAACGTATATTCCACCTTGGCGTATATGGATAGCGGGTTGTCGCTCCACAGTACCACGTCGGCATCCTTGCCGGGTTCTATGGAGCCGAGGCGGTTATCCAGATGCAGCATTTTGGCAGGGTTGAGCGTTACCATCTTCCAAGCCTCTTCCTCCGTCATGCCGCCATATTTAATGGATTTGGCGGCCTCTTGGTTCAGGCGGCGGCCCATCTCGGCATCGTCGCTATTGATGGCCGTAACCACGCCCACCATACTAAGCAAATAAGCATTGTACGGAATGGCATCCTGCACCTCCATTTTATAGGCCCACCAGTCGGCAAAGGTGGAGGCGTAGGAGCCGTGCGCTTTCATTTTGTCGGCCACTTTATAGCCTTCGAGGATATGGGTAAAGGTATTTACCTTGAAGCCAAACTGTTCGGCCACCTTCATCAGCATATTTATCTCCGATTGCACATAGCTGTGGCAGGTGATAAAACGCTTGCCTTCGATGATTTCCAGCAGCGTTTCCATTTCCAAATCGCGGCGGGGGGCTTGCTGTCCCGCTTTGGTTTTGGAAGGAAGGCCGTTATAACCCTTCCATGCGGCGGCATAGGCTTGCGCACGGGTAAAATGGTCGATAAACACCTGTTCCACGCCCATGCGGGTTTGGGGGAAACGGATGGTGTTTCTATCGCCCCAGTTGGCCTGTTTCACGTTTTCGCCGAGGGCGAACTTGATGAACAGCGGCGCGTTTTCCAGTTTCATCTGCTCCGGCGCGTAGCCCCAGCGCAGTTTGATAAGGGCCGATTGCCCGCCGATGGGGTTGGCCGAGCCATGCAAGAGCTGCGCCGTGGTAACGCCGCCGCCCAGTTGGCGATAGATGTTGATGTCCTCGGAGTTTACCACGTCGGCAATGCTCACTTCGGCACTGCTGGCCTCGGTCCATTCGTTTACCCCCGCACTGATGGCGATGTGCGAGTGCTCGTCGATAATGCCGTTGGTGAGGTGCTTGCCCGTGCCGTCCACAACCCTATCCACGCCCGCGCTGGGCAGGTTGCTGCCCACTTGCGAAATTTTGCCGTTTACCAGCAGCACGTCCGTGTTTTTCAGGATGCCCTTGGCGGTGTTTGTCCACACGGTGGCGTTTTTAATGAGTACCTTTTGCTGCTTGGGCAAGGAATCGCTTCCAAAAGCCGTGAACGGATAGATAATGCTGGTTTTATCGAAGATAACCGTCTTCAGGCTGTCTGTTTTCGGCTTGGTGGTATCGGGTATGGCGGCGGTATATTCGGCTGTCCATTCCGTCCACTGGCCGCCCGGCAGTTCGCCTTTGCCAGCCCATTTTTTGTCCTGTATCAACCCGCTCAGGCGCGTTACCAAGGCACTGTCGCCCGTGAGGGTGTAGGTGAGGGTAACGAGTTGGTCCTTGCGGGTGAAGGTTACCTTGGTTTTGCTGGTGTCGGCTTCGCTGGTTTTGATGATAAACTCCGGCGCGGTGGGCTTGCCCGTTACTTGCAGTATGTAGGTTTGCCCGCCTACGGAAAGCTTGTACTTGCCCGAAAGGTCTTGCGGGTTTTTGTTGTTGATGGTGTACTTGTTGCCCTGCACCCAGTGCTCCACCAGTTGCGTTTCTTTTTTGAAGAGCGGGCCGTTGGTAACGAGGAAGTTAGCCCATTTGCCTTTTTCGAGGCTACCCGTTTGGTCGTACACGCCGAGGATTTGGGCGGGTGTGGCGGTGAGGGCTTTCAGGGCATCGGTTTCGGCGAGGCCGTATTGCACCGCCTTTTGCAGGAACTCCCAAAACTTGCTCTTGTCCTCCAATCCGGCGGCGGTAAGCGCGAAGCGGATGCCTTCGTTTTGTAGGAAGTAGGCGTTGGCGGGGGCCAGTTCCCAGTGCTTCATTTCGGTATAGCTCACGTTCAGGGCATCAAAGGGGTCTTCCACATCGAACGCCTTGGGGAAATTTACGGGGATAATCACCGAGGCACCCGTGGCCTTCAGTTCTTTCAGGCGTTGATATTCCGTGCCGTTGCCCAGCAGGATGTACTGCACCCCGAAGGCATCGCCCAGCTTGTCGGCGCGTAGGGCGTTCAGCACGCCTTTGGCCTCCATAAACTGCGGCAATTGCTGCAATTTGTTCCAAGAGGCCAACGAGATGTTATACTCCTTCGGGTTTTTCTGCCCGGCATACCACTGGGCATCCAGATAGGTTTGCTTGAGCAACGCGATAACGCCCATCAGCGAGCCGGGATAGTCTTGCGTGGAGCTGCCCTTATCGAACGAATAGTGCGCCGAGGCCAAGCCTTTCAGTATCACCTCGTTATCCTTTTTGGTGGCGGTGGACACGAACACGCCCGACCCACGGGCAATGCCGTCGTTTTGGTGCGTGAGCACCGCGCCGAAGCCGATTTTGCGCAACGCATCGGCCTCTTTGTCGTTTACCTTGAACAGTTGCAGGGCCTCGGTTTCGGGCTTGATGGCTTGGTTCCAGCCATAGGCACCCTTTTTGTTGGTTTCCAGTTGCGGGCCGTCCCAGCGGCTTCCGCCGTCGCCTTTCACGGCAGCAATGCCGTACTCCGATTGTAGCTCTATAAACGAAGGGTAGATGTGGTAGCCTTTTAAATCATAGTTCACCGCACCTTTGGGTATGTTGATGTTTTTGCCCGCGGCCTCAATCTTTCCGTCGCGCACCACCAGGGTAGCACCTTCTATCACGGTTTGGTAATCCACGTGGAGGGTAACGCCCGTAAGGGCATACAATCCGGGCCGCTCATCCTGCACCCCGTTGGCGTGGAAGGTGGTTTGGGCGTTCAGCGAAAAGAGGGAAACGGTACTAACGAACAAAAAGAGCCAAAAAATTCTCATATTTCTACGTAACTTAGACTAACGAAATTAAGTATTTTCTCACATTGCCGAACTACGGCACAAGTTACTATCGTGCAATGGCATTAGCATACGAAACAAAGGGGAGCGGCGAGGCCGTATTATGGATTCACGGGTTTGGCGAGGATGCCACGGTTTGGGCGGATTTTACGGCAGATTTTGCCGAAACGCACCGCAACATTATCGTGGATTTGCCGGGATTCGGGAAAAGCGAAAACGACGAAGCTCCTACTGCCATAGATGAAATAGCCAAGGCCGTAAAGCAGGTGTTGGACAAGGAAGATATTAAGCAAGTAAACGTTATCGGCCACTCCATGGGCGGCTACGTGGCGTTGGCTTTGATTGAGTTATACCCGGGATTGGTAACGCGCCTGTGCCTGTTCCACTCGCAGCCGTTTGCCGATAGCGAGGAAAAGGTTGCCGGGCGTAAAAAAACCATCGATTTCATACAAAAAAACGGTCTGGCCCCTTGGGTAAAGGAGTTTTACCCCGCACTTTTTGCCGAAAAAAACCGCAAAACCTTGGCACCGCTTATCGAAAAGCTTACCGAACGGGGCAGCCAGTTCAAGGTTTCGTCCGTTATCAATACCACGGAGGCCATGATGAACCGCCCCGACCGAAGTGCTACCTTGGAGGGTTTTGCCGGACCGGTGCTGTTTATAGTAGGTAATGAGGATAAGGCCATACCGGAGAAAAGCAGCATCGCACAACTGGATTTGCCCGACATTTCCTTTGCCGAACTGTTGGACGATGTGGCCCACATGGGTATCTTTGAGGCCCCGGTGGAAACGAAAAAGGCGATTCAAGAATTACTTAACCACCCTATCAACTAATACATGCTTACCCGTTTGTTTGCGTTGCTTTGTTTGCTGGCGGCTCCCCTGGCTGCTTGGGCGGCGCATATTGTGGGTGGCGATATGTATTATGAGTGCTTGGGCGGCAACCAATACCGCATCACGCTCAAGGTGTACCGCGACTGTTACTCCATCGGGCCCAACGTGGCCGATTACGACAGCCCCGCCTATATTACCATTTACAATGCCCAAGGGGCGGAGATACAGACGAACTATGTAGACTACCGCAACCGCCGCGGCGTGCCGCCCGAAACCAACAACCCTTGCCTAAGGCCGCCATCCAACGTGTGCGTGGAAGAGGCCAGCTATATTTTCGATTATACCTTGCCGCCTATTGCGGGAGGCTACGACGTGGTATATGCCCGTTGCTGCCGCAACGCTACCATCGGCAACATTGTTACGCCCGACCAAGTGGGTGCTACCTATACGGTGCATATAGACCCTCAACGCACGCCTTGTAACAGCAGCCCTAGGTTCACCAATTTCCCGCCCATCGTAATCTGTGCAGGAGAGCCCTTGGTGTTCGACCACTCCGCTACCGACCCCGATGGCGACGTAATTGTGTACGAGCTTTGTACACCGTTTACTGGCGGCGACCAAGTGTCCCCGCAGCCGTTTCCGCCGTTACCGCCACCCTTTGGCAACGTACAATGGCGGTCTCCTTACTCCCTCAACAACTTGTTGGGTGGGGTAGCCCTTACCATCAATCCTAATACAGGGCTGCTGACGGGCACCCCGCAGTTGCAGGGGCAGTTTGTGGTGGGCGTATGCGCCAACGAGTACCGCAACGGCGTGCTTGTAGGCACTACCCGTAGGGATTTCCAGTTCAACGTAGTTTCCTGTATTATCGATTTGGAGGCCAGGGTACCTATCATAGATACCAGCGGGGCGGGCCAAACGGGCACGGAAGGGTTGTACACCTATGCCTGTAAGGGTTTCGATGTAACGTTTGCCAACCTTAGCCGAAACGCTTCTTCCTATTTCTGGGATTTTGGAGACCCCACCACCACTACCGATACCTCGCACCAGTTTCAGCCCACTTATTTGTATCCCGATACGGGTATCTATGTGGTAACGTTGGTGGCCAACCCCGGTTTGTTTTGTGCCGATACCACCAAGGTGTACATCAAGGTATATCCGGGTTTTACGATTGATTTCGGTTTCTTGCCCGTGTGTGATGGTGCACCCGTACAGTTTGCCGATCAATCTACTTCGCTTTATGGCAATTTGGCTTCGTGGACTTGGCGGTTTGGCGACAATACCACGGGCAGCCAGCAGCACCCTGCCAAGATATATGCCGAAGACGGGAATTATACCGTAAAATTTATAGCCACGGATACGCGTGGGTGTAAGGATTCCGTAAGCAAAACGGTTACGGTTTATTCCATACCGGAGGTGGATTTTTCCATTTCGCCCGCCTGTTTGAACCAACCAGTGTTTTTTGTTGACCAAAGCCGGATAAACATCGGAGGGTTTGGGTCGCGGCAATGGGTACTGAACGGGCAACCGTCTGGTAGCGACCCCTTTGTGGCTTATGCCGATTCTACACTCGGCCCACGTACCATGAAGCTTACGGTACGGTCGGGTTTTGGATGTATTGATTCGTTGGAAAAGCCCTATACCGTTTATCCTTTGCCCACCGTGGCCCTTACGCCCGACACTACCTTGTGCTATCTGGATACCATCCAATTGATTGCCGGTGGCGGCAACCAATACAGTTGGTCGCCAGCGACTGGCCTCTCTTCCGTTAGCATCAACAATCCTTTTGCTTCGCCCGCACAAACCATTACGTATATAGTGAACGTAACGGACAGCAACCTTTGCCAAAACCAAGATGCCGTAACCGTTACCGTACACCCTTTGCCCCAAACCGATGCTGGCAAGGATACTTTTATTTGCGTGGGCGATAGCTACCAGTTGCAGGGGCAAAACGGCATCAGCTTCTTTTGGCAGCCCGATACGCTGGTTTCCAATCCCAACATAGCCAACCCAGTTACCAGCCCCGATAGCAGCGTTACGTTTTACCTTACCACTTTCAACCAATTTGGCTGCGATAATATAGACAGCATGTTTTTAGAGGTGCAGCACCCCATTGTAGCTACTTTGGCCAACCCGCCGGAGGTGTGCATATACGATACCGTGCAATTGGAAGTAACCGATGGCAAGTATTTCCATTGGTCGCCGCCCGATGGATTGAGCGATACCAGTATAGCCAACCCGCTGGCCTACCCCCTGCAAACCACTTATTATACGGTGGCCGTATCCAACGACTGTTTTGCCGATACGTTTGATGTGGAACTGGTGGTGCATCCGCTGCCAGAGGTATATGCCGGGCGCGATACTACCATTTATCGCGACGAGTCGACCCGGTTGCTGGCGGTAAGCAACGGCATGATTTTCAACTGGTTGCCGAGTGATTATTTGGACGTGGCAAACGTGCTGGACCCGCTCTGTACCCCCTTCAACACCGTTACCTATGTTTTGGAAGCCACCAGCGAGCACGGCTGCAAAAATTATGATACCGTAACGGTAAAGGTGGAGGTGAAGAACCTGCTATTGGTGCCCAATGCCTTTACCCCCAACCAAGATGGGTTGAACGATGTGTTCCGCATCATCAAAACGCTCAATATTGAGCGGGTGCTGGATATATTCGTGTTCAACCGCTGGGGCCAGAAAGTGTACGAGGCACACGATAAAACCGCCTTTTGGGACGGCACTTTCAACGGCCAACCGCAAGATTTGGGCGTGTATGTTTATGTAATTCGTGCCGTAACGTGGGACGGGGATGAAATAACCGAGACCGGTAACGTAACTTTGTTGAGGTAGTAATTGGTTACTTGTTATTTGTTCCGGCTTTTCCGTGCACTCCGTGGTAAAAAACAACTAGGGGCATATGAGGCGCAGGGCTTAATTATAGGATGAATGAAAAATATTGTTGTAATCCTTTCGGTAGGATTTTTGGGTTTAATACTAGTTTTAGTAGGCTGCGAAGGCGGTGGTAGGGCCGGGGCGAAAAAGAGCGTGTCGGCTTCGGCCACGCCGGGCGAGGCGGTTTTTAAAAAATACTGCGTTACCTGCCATGGCACCAAGGGCAATATGGGCCTCAACGGCGCGGCCGACTTGACCATTTCTACCCTCACTACAGAAGAAACGGTGGAAATAATAACCAACGGGAGAAAGATGATGGCCCCGTACAAGTCGATACTGAGTGCCCAAGAGATAAGCCAAGTAACCGAGCATGTGCTTACTTTGAGGCAATAAAAGTGCTATATTAGAGGTTGTGAGATAGAACACTATTGGTTCACCAAACCATTGACGATGGAACACTATAAGGTGATCGGGATTATGACGGGCAGCTCCATGGACGGGCTCGATTTTGTCTTTTGCGAAATAACCGTGGACGGCGGCCAATACCGCTACAAGGTGCTGAAGGCAGAGTGTGTGCCCATGCCCGTGAAATGGAAACTGCGGCTGGAAAAACTGGTGCTGCAGAACGCCGTTACCTACATCAAGACCCACACGTTTTTTGGTCATTTTATAGGCGAGGAGGTGCGCAAGTTCATTGATAGCCATGGCATTGCGGGCGAGGTGGATTTCATCGCTTCGCACGGGCAGACCATTTTCCACCAGCCCGAAAACCACTTTACCAGCCAAATAGGCGATGGTGCGGCCATTGCCGTGCGCAGCGGTTTTCCCGTGGTGTGCGATTTCCGCACCAGCGACGTGGCCCTCGGCGGGCAGGGCACGCCCATCGCCCCGATAGCCAACAAGCTCTTCTTCCCGGAATACAAGTATTTCCTCAACATGGGCGGCATCGCCAATATTGCGGCCAATACAGGCAACCGTTTCGTGGCTTTCGATATTGTGCCCGTAAACCTAGCCCTGAACAAACTGGCGGGCCAGTTGGGCAAGGACTTTGACCGCGACGGCGACATGGCCCGCAGGGGCAAGGTATCCGAAAGCCTGTTGGGCGAACTGAACGGAAGCTGGTACTATACCAAGGATTACCCCAAATCGCTTAGCGGCGGGTGGGTGAGCAAGGTAATGCTGCCCGTGCTGCAACGCCACCAAGTGAGCACTGAAGACAAGCTGCGCACCGTGGTGGAGCTTGTGGCCCACCAAACGGCCCAGGCCATTAAGCACATCGAGCAGAAAGAGGGCATCAAAATACAGCCCGGCGACAAAATGCTGGCCACGGGCGGTGGGGCCTTCAACAAGTTTTTGATAGAGAAATTGCAGGAAAAACTGCCCTTGGAGGTAGTAGTGCCCGATACGCAGACCGTGGAGTTTAAAGAGGCCATATTGATGGCCCTCGTGGGCGTGCTGCGGGTGCGCGGCGAGGCCAACTGCTTGGCCAGCGTTACCGGCGCACAGCGCGACAATATTGGCGGGGCCATATACCAAGGCCACGAAAAACAGCTCAAAACCATTTTCTAGTGAAGGTATTGATTACCGGGGCCACGGGTTTTTTGGGCTCTTATCTGGCCCGCGCACTGGTGGCCCAAGGCCATGAGGTGAGGGCACTGAAACGCCCTACCAGCAACCTGTACATGCTGGCCGACGTGGCCGACCGAATCCATTGGTATGATGGCGATGTAACCGACATACTCTCCCTAGAGGATGCGATGGAAGGCGTGGACCACGTGTACCATATCGCGGCCTTATTGGCTTTTGGGGGCCGCAGTTTCGATAGGATGTTGAAGATAAACGTGGAAGGCACGGCCAACGTGGTAAACGTTGCCTTGGCGCAAGGGGTGAAAAAGCTGTTGTTTACCAGCTCCATTACCGCATTGGGCAAAAGCAAGAACAACAGTGTGCTGGACGAGAGCGGCGATTGGGCCGAGTCGCCCATGGAATCGGAATACGGGCACACCAAATACTTGGCCGAGCTGGAGATTTGGCGCGGCATTGCCGAAGGGCTGGATGCCGTTATCGTTAACCCATCCACCATATTGGGTGCCGGAAAGTGGGACGACGGCTCCATACAAATCATCCACCAAGTGGCCAAGGGCGTGCCGTTTTATCCCACGGGCAGCAACGGTTTTGTGGATGTGAGGGATGTGGTGAAAGCCTGTATCCAGCTCATGGAAAGCGATATTTCGGGCGAACGGTTTATCATCAACGGCACCAACGCCACTTTCCTTGAGGTAATGACCATGCTAGCCCAAGCATTCGGGCAAAAGCCGCCCACCATACCCGTTACGGATTTCTGGAAAACCATCAGCATCGGTTACGACAAGGTGCGCTCTTTAATAACGGGCAGCGAGCCCATCATTACCCGCGAGGTGCTCAGCATCTCCTCCCACCCATACGCCTACAACGACGACAAGCTGCGACAAGCCATAGGCATCCAATACCTCCCCTTGCAACAAACCATTCAAGAATCGGTAGCGGCCTATCAGCAAAGCCAAAAGGAAGGTAAGGGGTATGGGGTGTTGGGGCTTGATTATTCGTCTTCGGTTACGGGCACCAATGCCTGAACTTGCTCCATAAAAACCTTGAAGCTTGGATTGAGGGGGTAGCGTTTTAGAAGCTCTTTACGCTTGCGATAAGGTTC
>CAYYZT010000020.1:14268-18948 GCA_964476015.1 uncultured Chitinophaga sp. | reverse complement strand
ATTGGTTATTGGTTATTGGTTATTGGTTATTTTTCTTCGTTAATAGCTATCCTTGTCATTCTGTAGGGACCTCCTAGAAGAGCCTCGCTGAGCCAGACGCTATACTGCATCGTTAGAGGCACGACTGTCCAGTTAGTTAAGCCCATCGCAACGGTGCTAGGAGTTAATTTGCAGGATGACAACAAAAAGTTGGCTTAGTACCGTGGTCTACTTATTCAACAACAAATTTACGTAAAACGACGGTTTTTTCAACCGTTCGCGCATGTCGAGGTCTTCGAACATGCAAGAGATGGTTTCTTGCAACGTCTTGCTTTTCTGGGCTTTGTTCACCACCAAATCAAACAGCCACGGCATTGTTACCAGTTGCTGCATACGGCGGCTCAGGTTCAGTTCCGGCCACAGGCGGCGGTACACGGCGGCATCGTAAGCGGCTAGGTTTTTTGCACTGTAATCTTGGCTGGCCAAAGCTTGTTGGGCTGCCAACATGCCGCTCATCATGGCATTGCCGATGCCCTCGCCCGTAAACGGGTCGATAAGCGAGGCGGCATCGCCCACCAGCATGTAGTGGTTGCCGGAGATGGGGCGTTTCTTGGAGCCGAGGGGCAGCCCGTAGCCCCGTACATCGTCAATGGGCACGGCGTTCCTAAACCGCTCCCGGAGTATGGGGTGGGCCTCTATAACCTGTGGCAGCAACTGTTTCAGGTTGAGTTTGCGCTTGGCCACGTAATCGCTCCTTACGCCAAGGCCCACGTTGGCCTCGCCGTTTGGCAGGGGGAAAACCCAGAAGTAGCCCGGCAGCAGCTCTTTAAGGAAGTGCAGCTCTATAAAGTTGTCCGCATCCATGCCCGCCACGCCTTGGTAGTAGGCCCTGATGCCCGCGCAGTAATGCTTTGGCTCCATTTTGATACCGCCGTGGTGGCGTGCGAAGGCCGAATGTGCCCCGTCGGCGGCAATGAGGAGGTTGGTATCGATTTTGAAGTCGCCGTTTTTGGTGGAGGCGGTGTATCCTGCGGCATTTGCCTCAAAACGCTCCAGTTTTACGGCAGGGATGTATGAAACGGAGGGGTATTTAAGCGTAATTTGCAGCAAAAAATTGTCGAAATCGACCCGTTTTGAGATAAAACCGGGGGCGGTATCGGTCAGTTTATCCATTTTGGTTTTGAAGGGCACCCGCAGCGATTTTCCGTTCGGTGCCACAAAATTTACCCCCCACGAGCCTACCTGTGTCGGCTCCAAAGCAAGTTGCGTGGCCAGTTCTGGGTCAATTTTGCGCAGCACCTCCACTACTTTGCCGCTAAGGGCATCGCCGCACACCTTATCTCGCGGAAAGGTAGCCTTGTCAACCAACGTACACGGCACCCCGGCCTTGCCCAGCACCATCGCGGCGGTGGCACCGCCGGGGCCTGCGCCAAGAATGAGGATGGGAGTGGATTTGTGGGCCATGTTTATGTGTTAAAAGCGTCTGGAGACGCGATGTCCGTTTCATCCTAGTCAGAGACGAGGACGATGTGCATCCGTGGCTGGAGCTGCTGCGGCGGTCAGCCGCGCCAGAGACGCGGACGAGGTATTGCGTGTTGCCAGCCACGAAATGCTATAAACAAAGAAAGCGGGTACAAACCCGCTTTCCATATATCTTCTCCTAGAAAGGATTAGCGTTGAACGCCCAGTGCCTGCAAGGTTTCCAAGCTGATAACCTTGGTAACTGGCAAGCCTTTCTCTTCTTGGAATTTGTTCATCGCGTCGGTTGATTTGCCGCCCCAGGCACCGTCTATCGGCCCGGCATCGTAGCCTTTGTCATTCAAGGCTTTCTGTACCTTTTTCACTAGGTCGATATTGATTTGGTCGCTGCAAATCACTTCTTTCCACTCAATAAAACCTTTTTTCACCAACTGGCGTTTCATCACGGTTTTGTAAGTGGCGGGCACTTCGTAGGCCATGGTACCGGCAGGGGTTTTAAGCACCCGCTTGGTGGTAATTTTGATTTCGGCGGGGATGTTGATTTCGCGGGTGTAGGATGGCGTTTCCAGCACGCGGCGGCTGTAGGTGGTATATTTGGCGGGCACCTCTACCAAGCACACCACACGGCAATCGGCCGGGTTTGGCGAAAGGCAGTTAGGGTCTACCTTGCCGGTTTCCCAGCGGGTGGTGGGCGGGGCTACCAATACCGTTTCAATAACGGTGGTGTAGGTTTCGGCCACTACTTCCAGCTTCTTTTCGCTAGGGCGCAGCACCACGGTATCGTACACGTACTCATATATGGCGGGTATGCTGATGTTTTTCGTATAGCCGGGGCGGTCAATTTCCGTTACCTCCTTGTACTCGTACTCATTGGGGGTATAAACCTGCAAGTAGCAAGTGCCGGGCGTGGCGTTTGGCGGGTATTCGTCGGTTTGCGCGTTTACCTGCAAAAACAGAAACGACAAGAGCAGTGGTAATAGGTACTTTTTGGTGCTTTGGATAGCCATTGGGTTAGCTTGGTTTTAAAACAAACTACTATACGAAAGTACAAATTTAAACTATCGTATTTGAAATTGGAATTAAAAACGGGTGCTTAGCCGCAAATTGTCATTTTATTATCCACAAGGGCGGGCCGGTGTAGCTAAATTAGACCACGGCAGGGAGGGCTTGTGCACTGATTTTAAATAACCTTACAAAGCAGCTTGGCCTTTGCCGCCACTACCTTTTATAACTGTTCAAAAAAAACAACAGCCACACTACTCAAGTTAGGTGTTTGCAGGATTGGACAAGAGGCAGATATGGAAAGCCAATTTTCAATTCTGAACTTTGAACTTTAAATTCACCAACCCGTAACTCATAACCCGCAACCCATAACTGAAATGTACACCCACATACTTGTAGAGCCGCAACACGCCGAGCATATCGCCCTCATCCGCCTTAACCGGCCCAAGGAACTGAACGCCCTGAACCTGCAACTGATGCAAGAACTGCGCGATGCCCTGAAAGCTTTGGACAATGACGATAGCGTGCGCGTAATAGTGCTCACGGGCAACGAGCGGGCATTTGCCGCCGGGGCGGATATTAAGGAGATGGCGGGCCGCACGGCCATTGATATGCTCAAGATTGACCAGTTTAGCACCTGGGACCAAATTAAAAAGACCAAAAAACCTCTGATAGCTGCCGTGTCCGGCTTTGCCCTCGGTGGCGGCTGCGAGCTGGCCATGACCTGCGACATGATTATCGCTACCGAAACGGCACAGTTCGGCCAGCCAGAGATAAAAATAGGCGTAATGCCCGGCGCGGGCGGCACCCAGCGCCTTACCCGTGCGGTGGGCAAAACCCTTGCCATGGAAATGGTGCTCACGGGCCGTTTCATCAATGCCGAAGAGGCGTTAAACGCAGGGCTGGTAAACCGCATTGTGCCCGTGGAGGTGTATTTGCAAGAGGCCATCAAGTTTGCCAAGCAAATAGCCCAAATGTCGCCTTTGGCTGCGCAACTGGCCAAAGAATCGGTGTTGCGCAGTTTTGATACCAGCTTGGAGGAAGGACTGCTTTTCGAGCGCAAAAACTTCTATATGCTCTTTGCCAGCGAAGACCAAAAAGAAGGTATGAATGCTTTTGTGGAGAAACGTAATCCGGATTTTAAGGGGAAGTAACCCCCCAAGTACGTCATTGCGAAAGCCAACATGATGATTTGGCTAATTGTAATGATGTTAATGGCTTGAAGCAATCCTCCTCCGATATGCAATGGACTAACTCGACCACTGCGATTGGTACGCATCCGTTTCACAGCAGGGGGGGCTACGGGCCATTGAGGTTCATTACACTTTTCCAATAGCATTGTGGCCCTCGCAATTACGGTTGTTTTGCCATAACAAAACAGCAACGGCCACGCAATTTGCGTGGCCGTTGCTTATGGAATATATGCTGTAATTAAGCGTTCACGTTGGCGAAAAGCTCGTTCAGGTTTTTCTCCACGCGGTGCTGCCAGTTCTTTTTATGGTAAGCGTATCCGGCAATCAATGGCAAGGCCAATGTAGCTTCGGCCCACACCATTTGCTCGTTCACGGTATCCACTTTACCCCAGCTGCAAGCCTCTTTCAAGGTTGAGCCGGATAGGGCACCGTCGCGTTCGTCGGCCACGGTTATCTGCACGGCATATTTGTGCATCGGGGCATCTTTCTCGAGTATTTCGGTAGCTACCACAATGTCTTGCACAAAGTTTTTCGGTACACCGCCGCCAATCATAAAGATGCCGCTATCGTTGTGCTCCAGCTTTATTTTGGTTATTTCCAAAAAGTCGGCTGCGGAGTCCATGGTTACTTTCGGGCCTTTGGTGTGGTATTGGTGGTGTACCAAACCGAAACCGGCGGAGCAATCGCTAAACGCGGGCACAAAAATAGGCACACCTTTTTTGTAGCACTGGTACACGATGCTTTCCTCGCGGCTCTGGGCATACTCGTCGCGCTCATGTAGCCAGCGGCCCATTTCTTGTATAAACTCGCGGCTGCTGTACGGGCGACGTTCCAAGCTATCGCAAATCTGGGCGATGGTATCGTCGCAAATGCGCAGGTCTTCCTCGTCGATGTAGGTATCGTAGATACGGTCGATCATCAGGGCGCGCAGTTCTTGGTCGTCAACAAACTGGGTGCCTTTGTAGTGTTTAAAGCCAAGGGCCTCGAAGAAATCTTGGTCAACGATGTTGGCCCCGGTAGATACGAT
>CAYYZT010000020.1:7666-14258 GCA_964476015.1 uncultured Chitinophaga sp. | reverse complement strand
CACCATGTTGTTTTCCACTAGGGTAAGGATGGTTTTCTTCAAACCGGCACTTATCAATGAGCCGGCCAAGGTAAGAAACACCACGGCATCCTTGTCTTGCTGCATCATATCGAATATGTTTGCGGCATTTTGCAGGTTACGGGCTTGGAAAGCCATGCCCCCCATGGCATCCACCATCGGTACTACGTCGTACTTGGTAATGTCAATGTGCTCAATGGTTTCCTTTAGGTAGTCCTGTTTTGTTTTCGACATTTCGTTTAAGGTTTTTTCTGGTTTAAAACGCTCGGCAAAGGTAATAAAATCTACCTGCTTTGGTCAGGTATGGGCTATAATAATATATAGGGGTGAATAGTTCCGTGTTAGATGGGAAATGAGAAATGAAAGCTGAGAAATGAAAGCTGGGAAATGAAAGACAGGTGTTATAGAACTGTCATCCTGTAAGTACCTTCTTGAAGAGTCGCTAAATCTGCAAACATGGACTGCATCTTTCTGGGCGGATAGTGGTCGTAATTCAATTTTCGTTCAGCGGTGCTAGAAAGTTCTTACAGGGTGACAATTTGTTGCAGTACTATCAACCCGTAACTAATGTCACCCCGCGCGTAGTCGAAGGGCGCAACCCGTAACCAATCAACCCTTATGCAGCGATGGGTAATCCAGCCATTTCAACTCGCCGGTTTCGATGGAGATGTCGTTCCAACTGGATACATCGAACTGTACGCAGGCCACGCCGCTGGTAGGCACGTTGTCGAAGTCTTTTCCCGCAAAGGCGTTTACCAAATCCAGCGTATCGGGGTTATGGCCGAAAACGAAAACGTCGTTGGCGTTGCCGGCGTTTTGCCTTATGGCTTCCAAAATGCTACGGGTGCCTTGAAAGTACAGCCCGTCTTGTTTAAGGATATCCTTTTTGCTGTAACCCAGTTGCTCACTGAATATACACGCCGTTTGGAACGCCCTTACCGCCGGGCTGCTCAGCACCAGTCCGGGTTTGATGCCTTTCTTGGTCAATAACTTGCCCATCAGTTCCGCATCGCCCTCGCCGCGCGATTTGAGGGGCCGCTGGCGGTCTTCCAGTTCAGGATACTTCCATGATGACTTTCCGTGGCGAACCAAGTAGAGCGTGAGCATAGGCAAGGGTTTGGATAGTACGTACCACACTAAAATAATAAAGAATCGTTACCAATAAAACCCGCAATACCATTACCGGCGAAGTTTAAGCAACAGTTAACACACGCCAATGCCCTGCTTGGGCGTTACAAGGCATAATTGCTATGTTTTGTGTAGTTTTGAGTGTGGTTGATTGGTTATTGGTTGACTGGTTATTGGGTACTAGTGAATTGATAAATGCAGTGGAAATTGCCTAACACGGATATTAATATAACAATAACTAATAACCAGTAACTCATAACAAATCGCCATGCAAGAAAAACTCAAGGCTTTCGAGCGTTTGCTGAATATAATGGACGACCTGCGGGAGAAATGCCCGTGGGACCGCAAGCAAACCTTTCAAAGCCTGCGCAACCTCACCATAGAGGAAACCTACGAACTGGCGGATGCGTTGCTGGAGGAGGATTTGAAAGGCATCAAGGAAGAGTTGGGCGACGTGCTGCTGCACATCGTTTTCTATGCCAAAATCGGCGATGAAAAGGGAGCTTTCGATATTGCCAAGGTAATGAACGACCTGTGCGATAAACTGGTATCGCGCCACCCCCATATTTACGGCGATGTAAAGGCCGATACCGAGGAACAGGTAAAGGAAAACTGGGAGCAGATAAAGCTGAAAGAAGGCAAGAAATCGGTGCTTTCCGGCGTGCCGAAATCGTTGCCAGCCATGGTGAAAGCCTATCGTTTGCAGGACAAATCGAAGCAAGTAGGCTTTGAGTGGGAAAACCGTGAACAGGTTTGGGACAAGGTGGAAGAAGAACTGGAGGAACTGAAAGAACATACCCTGAAAGGCGATGCCGCTGACCCGGCCAAGGTGGAGGAAGAGTTCGGCGATTTGTTGTTCTCGTTGGTCAACTATTCCCGCTTTATAAACGTGGATCCCGAGAGTGCCTTGGAGCGCACCAATAAGAAGTTCCAGAGCCGTTTTCAATACATCGAAGAGCAAGCCAAGCTACAGCAGCGCGACCTGCGCACCATGACCCTCGGCGAAATGGATGCCCTGTGGAACGAAGCCAAAAAACAAGCCAAGTAACATGGGCAAGGGTTGGTTGGCGTTGATGTTGTTGTGGGGCCAAACGCTGGTGGCGGGCGGCTTTCAAACCTCATTGCTGGGCATTAAACAGGCGGGCATGGGCCATACCGGCGTGGCCAACCCGTTGGATGCCACGTCCATTTATTTTAATCCCGGTGCCTTGTCGCTTACGCCTAAAAATGGCATTCATATTGGGGCTAATGTATTGATTCCCAAGGTGCAATTTAGGGAGGAAGGCACCAACAAGGTATATGAAATGGGCGGTGGCACTACGTTTCCGTTCGGTGGGTATTGGTCGTGGAACGCCAAACCCGGCCAGCCTTGGCGCATAGGCTTGGGCGTTTATAACCCGTTCAGTTTCAGTGCCGATTGGGGCCAAAGTTGGGCAGGGCGGCATTTGATGATTGCTAGTTCGTTCAATGCCTTCAACATACAGCCTACGTTTAGCTATAATATAAAGGACAGGGTGGGCATTGGCGCTGGGTTTGTGTACAGCCGCGCCAATTGGAGCCTTCGCCAAGCCCTACCTTATATGCTGCCCTCTGGTTTGGATGCGGAAGCTAGGTATGGCAACGCTTTCGGGGGCTATGGATTTAATGCCGGAGTGTTGGTAAAGGTAACGGAAAAGCTTAATATGGGCGTTTCGTACAAGTCGGGCGTGAAATATAAGGACGACAAAGGCAAGATAGGCTTTACCGTGCCGGGAGCACTGGTCGATTCTTTTCCTGAAGCCGTTGCCAGTACTACGTTTCAGGTGCCTTGGAGCATGGATTTCGGGGTTACTTACCAACCCGCTCCCAAGCTGGGGGTGAGCTTGGACGTAAACTACACAAACTGGAAAAATTCATACATTTTTGAGACATTTTTGCGGCATAATAGCTCAATTTTGAGCCATTTTGAGCCAAATTTGTCGCAAAGTGCGCTTTCTTTGAGCTATAACAACGCCATTGCCATCCGGTTGGGGGGTAGTTTTGATATCGACAGCAATTTCACCCTCAGGGCGGGTACTTTTTTGGATTTGACCCCAGTAAAAAACGGTTTTGTTTCCCCTGCGGTTCCCGATTCGGATAAGTTTGGTATCACCTTTGGCGGCACCATGCGCACCGGCGACCGCTTTGAGTTGGATGTGGCCTTCACTTACCAAGAGGGCGTTCGGATGAAAGAAAACCCATCGGAAAACTTCGCCAACCTAGGCGGTACCTATAAGGGCCGCTCCATTGCCATAGGCTTGGGCCTCAACTTCAATCTGGGCAAAAAGGCCAAGCCAACCCTGCCCGAAACCGAAACCCCGCCACAGCCATGAAGCATTGGTACCTCATAGCACTGTTGGCCCTGTGCGGTTGCGGCAAAGAGCTGCTGGAGCCAGATCCGGTGGATAGGGGCCAGTTGCCCGTGTTTCCTTACGTGGCCATCGGAGGGTCGGAAACGGCAGGCTTTGCCGACGGGGCACTGCACTTGGAAGCCCAACAACGCTCTTACCCGGCTATGATTGCCCAGCAATTGGCATTGGTAGGCGGGGGCAGCTTTGCCCAGCCGCTTACCCTTGATAGCGGCGGGTATGCCATTATTGACAGAGCTTTGTTTGCCCGCTTGGATTTGGCCAGTTATACCGACTGCCAAGGCTATACATCGCTATACCCTCAACGGCGCGAGGTGGGGAGCCAAACCTTCCCGAACTATTATGCCGCTTCGCAACCAGGACCTTATGGCAATTGGGGCATCCCTTTTTTGAGGGCGGAAGGGCTGACGAACACCAGCTTATCGGTAAGCAATCCATACTACCATCGCATGGGCTCTTCTGCGCTTACCCCGGTGGATGCGGTAATGGCACGTCAACCGAAGCTCTTTACCATTTGGCTGGGCACGCAGGAAATGTTGGATTATGCCATCAACCAACAAACCCCGCCCGCGGCCATACAGCTTTACAACTATCTGCTGCCGTTGGTGGATAGCCTGTTGCAAGATACGGCCGCAGTGGGCTTTATAGCCACCGTGCCCGATATTACCATGTACCCGTTTTTTTACGCATGGCCCGCCAGCGGCTTGCTCATAGCCGACCCCTCGGCCCCGGGCGGCAGCAGGCCCATCAGGTCCGGCGAAAGGCTGATGCGTTCCATACCGCTTGATTCGATAAAGTGCGGCGGCTGGGGCACTACGGTACCCATTTCGGCACAGTATGTGTTGGACGAGGGCGAAATCGCCCATATCCAATCGCAAACGGAAAGCTATAACGTGATTATTAGGGACTTGGCGGAAGAAAAGGGATTGAACGTGGTGGATTTGGCCGGGTTGTACCGCAAGCTGGAACAGGGCGTAATGGTTAACGGATTAACGATTACCAACCAATGGCTTCACGGAGGCTTTTTTTCGCTGGACGGGCAAAACCCCACCCCGCGCGGCGCGGCGCTTATAGCTAACGAGTTTATCAGGACGATGAACGCTACTTATGGTGCCGCGATACCGTTGGTATCCGTTGTAGAGCAACCGGGGGTGGGCTGGCCATGATGGGGTGTAATATTTGGTCTACAAACAACGGTAGCTCTTTCTTATAAAAACTGCTGCTTGCACATGCCGACACCTCCTTATGCCTCCTTTTAGGAGGGAAGGGTTATGTGCTAGCAGAGTATATAAGGTGTAGGTATGAGCGGTTTTATAACTTATATTTGAACATGGCTACGATACGTTATAACAAGAATTTAAAGCTTCTTGCGCGGCACCTGCGAAACAACAGTACTCCAGAGGAAATAAAGCTGTGGATGAGGTTGCGCAGGAATCAGTTCATGGGTTATGATTTTCATCGACAAAAACCAATGGGACAATTTATCGCCGATTTCTATTGTCATGCTTTGATGTTGGTAATCGAAGTTGATGGAAGTGGACATTTTACTTGCGACGATACCAAAATGAGAGATGCTAAGAAAGATGAGTATATACACAGTCTTGGTTTTACCATAATGCGATTCAGTAACGCGGAAGTGACCCATGAAATGGCAAACGTATTGATGAGATTGGAACAGTACGCTATGGACTTTGAAACAAGCAAAACTTTAAATGGCAAGTGATAAATTGTTGAGTTTCGGACTTGCACGTAATGCTTCCCTCCTTTTTAGGAGGGGTAGGGGAGGTGTACATGAAATAACCCAACAACCAATAACTCGCAACCCATAACTCGTAACCCGTAACCCTCATTTTGCATCGCTACCTCAAAATATTCCTCTTCTTGCTCATTGCCTTTTTGGCGGTGCTGCTGGGTACTTTTTGGGTGGATTGGCGAGGGCTTTGGAATGTGAACACGGCCCATTTGGCCAACGAGGTAGAGGTACGGCTGCACCAATGGGCAGAAGATTACGATGCCTTGGTGAACGACCACGCCGTGTTGGAAGATATTGTAGCAGAAGGGTTTGATAGCGAATATTTAGAGGGTATCCGTGGCAAGCCATACGAGCTGTTGGTGTTTACCGATGATGACCTGCTGTTTTGGAGCAAGAACGAAGGGGTGCCGCCGCTTTTTATGGCGAGGGCATTGCCAGAAGGCAGCAGCTTCTTAAAGCAGCAGAGCGGTTATTATGAAATACTGAAAACCACACGGGTAATAAAGGGAAGCAAGTATTATTTCATCGGGATGATACCGGTGTACAGCTATTTCCCGGTACAGAACGAATACCTGCACGACCGTTTCAACCCCTCCTTGGATTTGCCCGAATACATGCAGTTGGAACTGACGGAGAACGCCGCCGGTGCTGTGCCCGTGGATAGTCGAGAGGGCAAGGCATTGTTCTACCTCAAGGCCGATATGTTCCAGTATGGCAAGCTGCCCAATATAGCTTTGGCTTGGATGCAGTTTGCCATGCTGTTGATATTGCTGGCGGCCATCAATACGCTGGCCATGTATTTGGCTGGTAAAGCCAATAGGTGGGCGGCTTTTATCTTTTTGATAACCATGTTGCTTGCCGTAAGGGCAGCCATGGTTTTTGCCGATTTGCCAAGGGAGTTTGGCAAGCTGGCACTGTTCGACCCGCAATATTTCGCGTCCAGCACCATCAACAAATCGTTGGGCGATTTGCTGCTCAACCTGCTGTTCCTGTTCAACGGCACTTGGTTTTTATTCCGTTATGCCCCGTTCCGCAAGCTCGATTTCCGTTTGCCTTTGGCCAACAGGATAGTGGCCGTGGTAAGCTATTTGTTGCTGTTTTTAAGTGCTTATTGGATAGGGCTGCTGTTCAACAGCCTCATGCTCAACTCCCGCATCCCGTTCGATCTCAACAACTTTATGAGCCTTACGCCCTACAGCTTGTTCGGCATAGCGGGCATCAGCATACTCTTGTTAAGCTACTTTTTGCTTACCTATAAGTTTGTGCGTTATATCTGCGGTTTCAAGTTGCCGTGGTGGTTCCATGC
>CAYYZT010000020.1:2333-7656 GCA_964476015.1 uncultured Chitinophaga sp. | reverse complement strand
GTTGGTGCTCGGGTTGGTGTTCTTCGGTACGCTCAAGGCCATGGGCGAGCCTTGGGTGCTGTTGGTTTCGGTGCCGTGGGTATTGGTGTATCTGGCCTTTATGGTGCGCCAAGTGGGCCGCGAAAGGGATTTGACCAGTTTTACCAACCTCACCGTGCTCATTATCCTGTTTGCCGCTTTTTCGTCGGTACATATGTACCATTACAACCAAAACCGCGAACTGGAGCAGCGCAAAACCACTGCCCGCAAACTGGCCGACCAGCGCGACCGCATTACCGAATACCTTTTCTTGGACGTGCAGGAGCGCATTTTTGAAGACCAGTTCGTAAAAAACTACTTCCTTACGCCGTTCATTTCCACCAAAGACATCGTAAAGCGCATACGCACGCTTTATTTCAGCGGGTATTTTAATAAATACGACATCAGCATCTACCTCATCAACAAAGAGGGCGATTTGATTCTGGGCGAAAACGATTCGTTTTTCGATTTGTTGGATGAGAACGCGGAACTTACCCCGCCTAGCGATTACCTCTACTTTATACCTAAAACAGGCGGCAGCTATGCTTATTTGTGTAACCTGCCCATACTGTACAAGAGCAAGTTTATCGGTACCATCATCATCGAGATGAACCCGAAGAGCTATGCCAAAACCAACCTGTACCCCGAGCTGCTGCTGGAGGAAAAAGTAAAGCTGCCCGAAGAGAACGACCTGTATAGCCATGCCGTGTACGAAAACAATAGCTTGATACGCAAGGAGGGCAGCTTTGCGTACAGCTACGAGTTCGATTTTCCTGATACGAGCCGCTTGGAAGATGAGTTTGGCCACCGGGTGCGCAACGGCATCAGCCACTTGGCCTACTATGCGGGCAACAACAAGTGGGTGATTATCTCTAAGCCCGCCGATGGTTGGTTGCAGCCCGTTACGCTGTTCTCCTACCTATTTGGGCTGTATCTGCTTTTTGCTTTCTTGGTGTTGCTCATCAGGGTTTTGGTGCGGCTGTATAATAGGGAAACCACTTGGCGTGGGCTGATGGATTTATCCTTCAAGGATAAGATACAGTACTCCATGATAGCCATGTTGGTGTTCAGTTTCCTTACCATCGGCTTTGTAACGATACTGCACTTTAGGGGCGAATACGATTTTTACCATTTGGATAGGCTGATACGCAAGCAGATTGCCATCCAATCGGCCATTGAATACAACCTGCGCCAAAACGAGGACTTTCTGTCGATACGCGACTACCGCTCGTTGCAGGATGCCGATGCCCAATCCGCTGATTTGCCCACGCTGGCCGACATCCACAGCATGGACATCAACATATACGACCGAAAAGGAAACCTCATCAATACCTCGCAGCCCGATATTTTCGAGAAAGGGCTGTTGTCGAACATTATCAACCCCAATGCCTATAAAGAGCTGGAGCTGAACAAACGCTCCCAAGTATTGCAAACCGAGGCTATAGGCGAGTTGACCTATTTGGCCATTTACGTGCCCCTGCGCAACACCAAGGGCGAACTGGTGGCCTATCTCAACCTGCCATATTTCGCCAAGGAGAAGGAGCTACAGGGCGAAATCTCATCGTTTTTGGTGGCGTTGGTAAACGTGTACGTGCTGCTATTGATAGCTGCCGGTACCATTGCCTATGGCTTGTCCAACTCCATTACCGCACCGCTTTCCGCCATCAGCGAAAAGATAAAGCAAACCCAGTTGGGCCGTAAAAACGAACCGATTGAGTGGGAAAACGACGACGAGATAGGCAAGCTGGTGCGGGAGTACAACAAAATGATAAACGAGCTGGAGCACAGTGCCGACCTGCTTGCCCGCAGCGAACGCGAAAGCGCGTGGCGAGAGATGGCGAAGCAGATTGCCCACGAAATAAAGAACCCCCTTACGCCCATGAAGCTGAGCATACAGCACCTGCAACGCGCCATGGCCGACGGCAGGCCCAACGTGGATGCGCTGGCGCAACGGGTAATGGCTACCATGATTGAGCAGATTGACAGCCTCTCGCACATTGCCTCGGAGTTTTCGTCGTTTGCCAAGATGCCCACGGCGCAGAACGAGGTGTTCGATTTGGCGGAAGTGGTGGCCTCGGTGGCCGATTTGTTCCGCGAGGAGCAAAACGTGAGCATCGTACACGAGCGGGGGGCCGCCGTATGGGTGTATGCCGATAAAAACCAGTTGCTGCGGGTGTTCAACAACTTGGTGAAGAACGCCGTGCAGGCCATACCCGACGACCGCGAGGGCACGGTGGAAATAGCCGTGGAGCGCGAGAACCATTATACCACCGTTTGGGTTAAAGACAACGGGGTGGGCATTACCGAAGAGCAGCGCAGCCGCGTTTTTGTGCCGAACTTTACTACCAAGAGCTCCGGCACGGGGCTGGGGCTGGCCATAAGCAAGCAGATAGTGGAGAACGCCGGCGGCGAGGTGTGGTTTGTAAGCGAGCCCGACCAAGGCACCACTTTTTTTGTTAAACTACCGCTCCATAAATAGATTGTTCCATGCCTAGCAGCAATAAACTTATCGGGCCGCCCACGCTGTTTTATGTAGTGGTGTTCTACATCTTCGCCAGTTATTTGTGGTGGACGTACCTGCTATCGGACAAGAACATGAAGGCGTTCGAGGCTTTGGCCGAAAAAGAGCAGGTGCTATACAACATCAAAAGCAACCTTGCGCTTGACGACCGCACCTACTACGCCACCGAGCACTACCAAAACCTCGACGAAAAATTCAACCGACAGAAGTGGATGATACGCGGCGAGGGCATGGTGTTTATGGTGCTGTTGGCGTTGGGCGCGTGGCAGCTTACCCGTACTTACTCTAAAGAGATAGCCTTGGCCCGGCAGCAAAACAACTTCCTGCTCAGTATTACGCACGAGCTGAAATCGCCGATGGCATCCATCAAGCTATCCATACAAACCATAAACCGCTGGGCGGGCTTGGAAGAGCGGTACCACAAACTGGCCAACAACGCCATTGTTGACGTGAACCGCTTGGAAACCTTGGTGGATAATATTTTGCTGGCGGCTAAAATAGAGGCCCGCTCATATACGTACAGCTTCGAGGAGGTAGACCTTTCCAGCTTTGTAAGCGAATTGGTGCAGAAGGCCCAGCAGCATTTCGGCGAGAAGTGGACCATCAAGCACCATATACAGCCCGACGTGTGGATGCAGATGGACCCCGTGCCATTTACTTCCGCCATCTGGAACCTGCTTGAAAACGCCGTGAAATATTCCGGCGACAGCAGGGAGATAACCATTTCTTTGCAGATAACGGATGGGCAGGCGCAAGTTTCCGTGGCCGACCAAGGCATTGGCATATCGGTGGAGGAAAAGCGCAAGGTGTTCCAAAAATTTTACCGCGTGGGCAACGAGCTTACCCGCACGGCCAAAGGCACCGGCTTGGGCCTTTTTATCGTAAAGCGGGTAGTAAGCAAGCACAGGGGTGAAGTAAGTCTTACCGATAATAAGCCTACCGGCAGTGTTTTCACCATTAAGGTACCTGCTGTGGTAAAAGAAGGCAAACCGCTAAAAAATAAAGTAGAGGCTTCTTTGTCTTGATACTTATGCGTAGTGCGATTGGAAAGGTACGTATTGTGTAGATGAGGCGTTGATATCTTAAATCCAGCCTAAGGCTGGTACCCATAGTATGTAAAACGCCAGCCTTAGGCTGGGCATCATACCTATAGCCGGGGGCAACGCCCTCGGTACAAAATGGGAGTTTCTAATCGCACAACGCGTTGATACTATCCAAATAAAAAGCCCTTCGCGAATATCGTGAAGGGCTTTTTTATAGGGTTCCGAAAAATTAGGCCTCGGTAGTAGCTTGGCGTTTTTCGGCGATACGGGCTTTTTTGCCGCGCAGTTCGCGTTGGTAGAAAATACGGGCGCGACGTACTTTACCTACCTTGTTCACCTCGATTTTGTCGATGTTCGGTGAAAAGAAAGGGAATACACGCTCCACGCCAACACCGTTGCTTATTTTGCGCACGGTAAAAGTAGCGGTGGTACCACTGCCACGGCGTTGGATAACGTCGCCACGAAAAGGCTGGATACGTTCTTTGTCGCCTTCAATGATTTTATAGTAAACAGTGATGTTGTCACCGGCCTTAAAATCAACGTGTTCTTTGCCCGGAACAAGCAATTCGGTTACTTCTTTAATAAGGTCCATGGCCTAAATTCTTATGGATTTTTTAAAACGTGACTGCAAAGATAATCCTTTTTACCTTCCAAACTAATTTTTTTCATCACTTAGCAGGTCGGGGCGGCGTTTTTTTGTCCTTTCCACGGCCATATCGTGCCGCCAAATGTCTATTTGCTTGGTATTGCCGCTTAACAACAAGTCAGGCACCCGGTGTCCATTATACTCGGCAGGGCGGGTATATACGGGCGGAGCGAGCAATCCATCTTGGAAAGAATCGAACAGGGCAGACGTTTCATCGTTCAGCACACCGGGTAGCAACCGGCCCAGTGCATCTACCAAAATGGCCGCCGCCAACTCGCCGCCGGAAAGCACGTAATCGCCCACGGAAATTTCTTTGGTAATGTACAGTTCCCGCACCCGCTCGTCCACGCCTTTATAGTGGCCGCAAAGGATGATGATGTTTTCCTTTAGCGAAAGGCTGTTGCACATGCGTTGGTTCAGCGTTTCGCCATCGGGGGTCATGTAGATGATTTCATCGTAAGTGCGCTCGCTTTTCAGCTTGTCTATGCAAAGGGCTATAGGTTCTATCATCATCACCATGCCCGCGCCGCCGCCGTATTGGTAGTCGTCAACCTGCTTGTGCTTGTCGGTGCTGTATTCGCGTATATCGTGCATATGCACCTCCAGCAAGCCCTTGTTTTGGGCACGCTTAAGGATGGAGTGGGAGAGCGGGCTCTCCAACAAGCCGGGCAGCACGGTGAGGATATCGATGCGCATGTGGTTAATTCAAAATTGAAAATTAAAAAATTGAAAATTGTGATTGGCGTAAGAGGGAGTGCTAGCCTAATTTTAAATTTTGAATTTTTAATTTTCAATTAGGCGGCCTCAAACTCCTGAATAACGTTGCCGATAATGGCGATACACTCCCTCAACTGCTCTTCCGTTATTACAAGCGGCGGGGCGAAGCGTATTTTGTCGCCGTGGGTAGGTTTGGCCAACAGGCCGTGGTCGCGCAGGCGTAGGCAGATGTTCCAGCCCATTTCCATATCGGTGGTGTTCAGCACTATGGCGTTCAGCAAGCCTTTGCCACGTACTTGTTTAATAAGCGGGCTGTTGATGGCTTTCAGTTCTTTTCGCAGTATCTCCCCTAGGCGTTGGGCGTTCTCGGCCAGTTTT
>CAYYZT010000020.1:0-2323 GCA_964476015.1 uncultured Chitinophaga sp. | reverse complement strand
GGTTGCCGCCATAGGTGGAGCCATGTTGGCCGGGTTTTATCACCAGCATAATATCGTCGTCGGCCAATACGGCGGAAACCGGATATACGCCACCGCTCAGGGCTTTGCCCAATATCACAAGGTCGGGGCGGATGCCTTCGTGGTCGCAGGCCAGCAGCTTGCCCGTGCGGGCAATACCCGTTTGCACCTCATCGGCCACAAACAGTACGTTGGCGGCCTTACATAGGTGGTATGCTTTTTTCAGGTAACCCTCGTCCGGCACCAGTACGCCGGCCTCGCCTTGTATCGGCTCCACTAAAAAGCCCGCTACATTGGGTTGTTGCAGGGCAGTTTCCAGCGCGGCTAGGTCGTTATAGGGGATGCTCACAAAGCCGGGGGTGTACGGGCCGTAGTTCTTTTTGGCATCCGGGTCGTTGCTAAAGGAAATGATGGTAGTGGTACGCCCGTGGAAGTTGCCCTCGCAAACGACGATAACGGCTTCTTTTTCCGCTATGCCTTTCTTTTCGTAGGCCCATTTGCGGGTAAGCTTGATGGCGGTTTCCACGGCCTCGGCCCCAGTGTTCATGGGCAGCAACTTATCGTAGCCGAAGTACTCGCTCACATATTGCTCATACACGCCCAAGCTATCGTTGTAAAACGCGCGGGAGGTAAGCGCGAGCTTTTGTGCCTGCTCTACTAGCGCGCCCACAATTTTGGGGTGGCTGTGGCCTTGGTTTACGGCGGAGTAGGCCGAAAGGAAATCGTAATAACGCTTGCCATCCACGTCCCACACGTACACGCCTTCGCCGCGAGACAGTACCACGGGCAGCGGGTGGTAGTTGTGCGCGCCGTAGCGGTCTTCCAATTCCATCAGTTCCTGTGAGCGGGTTGTTGTTGACATGGTTAATCTGTTTATCGGTTCATCCGGATATCGAATAATTAGTTGAGTTGATTGGTCTCAGTAGAAGCGACTCCAAAAATACACAATACAACTCGGAGGTTTCTTGTTTTTTACCGATTAACCAATCAACCGATAAACTGATTCACTACTTTTTCTCGCCCAAGGCCCATTTGAGGTTGTTTTTGGCCAATGGGTAATCCGGGCTTATCTGCAACGCTTTGTTGCAAGCGGCAATAGCCAAATCCCACTGTTTCAGTTCGTTGTGGGCGGAGCAGATGTTGTTGTACGCTTCGGCATAATCGGGCTTGTATTCCAGTGCTTTGTATGCCGCATCTATGCACTCTTGAAATTTGCCCATGTTATAATAACTAAGGCTTAAGTTAAGATAGTTTGTCTCGTTCGGCTCGGCCTCGGCTTTGGCTTTGGCGGTGGCAATAATCTGGTCGTCGCTTTGCAAGCCGTTTAGGTAGGCTAGCGTTTTGGCATCACCCGGCAAAATTTGCAGGGTTTCCTCGGCCAGTTTGCGCAATTCCCCGTTTTCGCGGTTCTCCAAATGTACCTGCATCAGCGCATACCGGGCATATACGTGGGCGGGGCTCATCTGTATGGTGCGTTTCAGCTCGAATTTGGCATCGGCGTACCTTTTTTGCCTATACAGCCAGTTGCCATAGTGGTAATGCACTTCGGGAAAAAAATCACCCACACGCTTGGCATAGTCGAAATGGTATTGCGATTTGTCGGGCTGCCCCAATTGGTCGTAAACAATGGCTAGGTTTACGTGCAGATAGGCATAATCTGGGTTGTATTGCAATGCCGTTTGATAGCACTCCAACGCTTCGGTATACGCGCCGCGGCCCATCAAAGCGAGGCCATAGTTCATCCAACCGCGGCCATTTTCCGGGCTTTTGATGGTTACGTCCTTCCAAAGTGTTTCCTCGGTGTGCCATACCTCGCTGCGCTGGTAGGCCCCATAAGCAAATCCGGCAAACAATACCAAGCAAACCGCCAGCGTGGCCTTGGCCGCCGTAGGGAACGGCTCCTTTTTCGTGGCCTTTTCCATCAGCCAAAACGCCAATGGCCAACCAACGGCCAATACCAGCCCTACGAACGGGAAATACATGCGGTGGTCGTTCATCACTTCCGAAAGCGGGATGATACTGGAGGTGGGTATGAGGGCCAAGAAGAACCAAAAAATACCGAACGCCACGGGGCGCATATTTCGGTAGTTGGCCGCGGTAAAGGCTATCACCAACATTACCACGATAAATAACATGCCGCCGAAGAAGCGCAAATCGTTGATGCTGGCAAACGCTTTCAGGTCGGTATCGGCGGAGAGGCCCATAGGCAACAGCAGCATCTTAAAATAATGCCAGATAACGTAGGGCTGGGTAATAAGGTAGTTGAACGGGGAGGTGCCGCAATGGATACCCGGCGGCACCTCCC
>CAYYZT010000019.1:18482-19289 GCA_964476015.1 uncultured Chitinophaga sp. | reverse complement strand
GGGGCGATAATCAATACCGTGCCCAACGGCTCCCAAACGATTTTTGATTTTTTGCCGAACAGTGGCAGCGGGGTGTACACGCTTTGGTCTTTCAGCAACTTGGCGGTTACTTTCTCAAAATAATCGAACACGTCCGTTACCTCAAAAACCTCGGCGGTGAGGGCATCCATACGGCTCTTGCCCGTTTCTTCTATAATGCGGTCCAATATCCACTCCCGGTTATCGATGATGTATTGGCGCACGTTTACCATATGGGCAATGCGCTCCTTTACGGGCATTTTGCGCAACACGGGCTCCATGGCACGGGCGGCGGCATACACGCGGTCAATCTCGGCATCGGCAGGTTCGTCGAAAGAATAGAGCTGTTGCTGGTTGATGGGGTTTGTAACCGTTACGCGGGCAAGGGTGGACGTATCCATTATTATATAGGGTTTTTCGTAGAGGAATAGAAAGCTATGAAGTTAGTGAATTAGTATCAAGTAGTGGGCATCAAGCATCAAGACTTTTATGCAATCATTTATGGCCGCCCACCACATGCTCGCCCGGCGTTACCCTGGTTACGTTTACAATACGGTTCCATGTGTTTATCTGTGCCACGGCAAGGGTAAGGTCAGCTATCTGTTTATCGGTAAAGTGCTGTTGCATCCGTTCAAATATACCATCGCCCACGCCATGGGCAGACACTAGGGTAAGTGCCTCGGCAAATTCCAATACAGCCTGTTCCGCCGCGGTATAATACGGCGTTTCGCGCCAAGCGGATAGGGAGTAAAGCCGTTTTTCGTCCTCGCCCGCATGTATCGCTTCCTT
>CAYYZT010000019.1:6302-18472 GCA_964476015.1 uncultured Chitinophaga sp. | reverse complement strand
CGCACCAGTTCCAACAGCTTGTGCTCTATGCCCGCAGTGCTGAGGTATGCTTCCATGCCGTACAGGTGGTTAAGGGCCTGTTTGCCAATTTCATTGAAGGCTATTCTTTCCATAGGTTGTTTATTGTATCGGGCAAACATAAACTACAAAGAAGTAGAATTTTTATCTGTTCGGCCCGTCAATAGCTAAATCCCTAATTTATAAGGAGATAGTCTTTTCTGTCCTAGCTATACTCAATTCTTACAAGGCTTGGTTGCTCCACAAAAGGGCGTTATTGCTTATATTTATACCAAATAAGAACGACTATGAGGAAGTATATACTCTACACGGCATTATTAATGACTGTATGCTTGGGTGTCAATGCCCAACGCTTGGTGAAGGACATTCGCCCCGGTACGCTCGGCTCTGCCATAAGCAACCTTACCCGGATGGGCAACCACGTTTATTTTGTGGCCAACCACCCCAGCTATGGCGTGGAGCTTTGGAAAACCGATGGCACCACGGCGGGCACGGTAATGGTTAAGGATATTAATACCGGCCCAAACGATGCACTTTATGACAGCCCTACCGGCACTATGAGCAAACTGGTAGTAATGGGCGACCACCTGTACTTTGCAGCCGACGACGGTACCCATGGCCATGAGCTTTGGAAGAGCGATGGCACGGATGCGGGCACGGTGCTAGTGGCCGACCTTAATCCGGGAAGCGGGATAGGCGTGGATCTTTACGAGATATATGCCACCCAAAACACCATATACTTCCGTGGCCATGTAAACAACGAGTGGGAGCTATATAAAAGCGACGGCACGGCCGCTGGCACCATGATTGTGAAAGATATAAATACGCTTGCTAACGCAAGCTCTTATGTGGCCGATTTCTTTGAGTACAACGGGCATGTATATTTTACTGCCTATGAGAGTGCAAGCGGCAAGGAAATATGGAAAACCGATGGCACGGCACCCGGCACGGTATTGTTAAAAGACATTAACCCAGGCGTGGGCGCTAGTAGCACTTTTGAGTACCCTACCATATACAATGGCGAACTATATTTTGTAGCCATCAGTGGCTCCTTGGGCAAAGAACTATATAAAACCGATGGCACTACCAACGGAACACAGATAGTGAAGGATATTTGCGCCAACGCATGCTCTGGTGAGCCCAGTTACTTGTCCGTATTCAACAACAAGCTGTTTTTTACGGGCAATAGCGGCAGTGGCACACAAATGTGGAGTTCGGATGGCACTGCTATCAATACCAGTATGTTTAAAGAGCTGTCTCCCGGCCAACCTAGTATTGCCACGGAAATAATACCTTATAAAGGGAAAGGTTATTTTCAAGGGGGAAGCACCAATGCTACAGAAGGGGTCGAACTTTGGATAACCGATGGCACCGTGGCTGGCACTGAACAGTTTTTAAACATAAACAATGCACCGTTCGGCAATTCGCACCCGTATAATTTTAAGGTGGCTGGTGGCCTGTTGTTTTTCTCGGCCAATGATGGCACCAATGGTTCCGAACTATGGAGCACGGACGGCACCACAGGCGGCACCATAATGTACAACATCTCTCCGGGAGGTGGCTCTAGCAGCCCGCGAGACATAGTTGCGTTGGGCGACAAGCTGCTGTTTACTGCCATCAACGATACCACAGGCCGCGAGCTTTTTGCCATTGACGGCTTACAGGTAGGTATTGCCAACACGCCCAACACCCTGCAATTCAGCATTTACCCCAACCCGGCCCACAGCCAACTGGTAATAACCGCCGAAGCCGATAGCCATATCGCTATCGTCGATTTGCAAGGCCGCCAAGTAATGGCCCAGCCTAGCAACGGCCCCGCAACTACCTTGGATGTAAGCTCGCTTGCACAGGGCATGTATGTGGTAAAAGTTACCGCCGCCAATGGCGAAACGGGCCTTAGGAAGTTTGTGAAGGAGTAGAAGCTGCACTGAATATGGAGTTTCCATACTTTTGCATTTCAATCTCCTCCTTTTGAAAAAGCTCCTTGTTCTTATCAGCGTATTGCTGGCACTGGTCGTTATCGGCCTAGGGTACATCATGTTTTTCCGCGACAACCTCATTATCAGCAAGGCCGAGGCAAAGCAGCGTTTCACTACCCCCGCATCGCACTTTATCAATTGGCGCGGCGCGGAGGTACACTACACCGATGAAGGTGCCGGAACACCTGTGTTGATGATACACGGCTTCGGGGGCAACTTTACCAATTTCGACAGCTTGGCCGCCATCATGAAAAACGACTACCGCGTGGTGCGGGTGGATTTGCCGGGCTTCGGCCTATCGGATTTACCGGAAAGCCGCGATTCGTTGGCAGAGCTATACCGTGCTTTCTTGGGCGACTTATTGGATACCTTGCATATCGATAGCCTGTATGTGGTGGGCAACAGTATGGGCGGATGGATGGGCTGGGAGCTGGCCTTGGCACAGCCCGACAAGGTAAAGGGCCTGGTGCTGCTGGCCAGTGCGGGCTACGAAATGGATAAGGTAAGGAGCAATATCGGCAAGCTGGATATGATGGACAACTGGCTGTTCCGCAAGATTACCGAAAGGGGCATACCGATGTGGATGTCGGAAAACACGGGCAAGCGCCTACGGTCTGAATGGGAAACCGTTAATTTGGAGGAAACGCGCACCAACAACGCCATAGCCAACCGTGAAGGAAACCTTGCCAACCTGATAACCCTCGGCAGCAGCGGCGTAATGCCGGACACGGCCAAGATAGCCCAAGTTAAATGCCCCACGCTCATCATTTGGGGCAAGCAAGATGTGATTGTGCCCTGGGAGCATACCGAGAAATTCAAACGCGACATATCGGGCAGCACCGTGCTCGTTTACGACACCTGCGGCCACATCCCCCAAATTGAATACCCGCATCGGGTAGCGGAAGATATTGAGCGGTTCCTGCAAACCACTACACCCCAAACACTTGTAATTGAGTAGGTGAATGGCTATTTTCACCGAAAGAAAGTCATTAACCTCCTCAATTTTTCTTTTTTGGATACCGCAACCCGCACCGCACCGGATACCCTGCAACCTTGGGAACAAAAGTTTATCGATAGGTTGAAGAACCCCTTTCTTTTCAAGCTGTTTCTGCTGGCAAAGCTGCCTTTGGGCTTTTTCTCGGGCATGCGGGTAAAAGACATCAGCAAGCACCACTGCGTGGCTACGGTATCGTACGGTTGGATGACCCGCAATCCCTTTAAATCAACCTATTTTGCGGCCCTTAGCATGGCAGCCGAGCTTTCTACGGGTGCCTTGGCCCTGTTTGCGGTGGAGAAAACCAAGCCTTCCGTAGCCGTTATCATCATCGGTATGGAAGCCGAGTTTCCCAAGCGTGCCGTAAACATTACCACCTTTACTTGCGAAGAAGGCGATATACTCTTCAATGCCGTGAAAGAAGCCCAAGCCACCGGCGAGCAGGTGCTGGCCACCGTAACCACCATCGGCCGCGCCGAAGACGGCACCGAAGTGGCAAGGTTTAGGTTTACTTGGAGTTTTAAGCGGAGGAAAGGATAGGAATTGAAAATTTAAGATTGGAAAACTGTGCCCTATACCAATATAGCCTCTGTAACCCATCCAATTTTAAATTTTTCAATTTTAAATTTTGAATCTTTGAATCAACCCATCTGCCATTCTGTCACTTTTACCTATCTTTTAGTATCTTTGCCCCTCAATCCATTTTGAAGATGGCCGATTTGCATTTTGAACACCCCTCCCGGCAGCAAATGGGGGAAGAACGGCAAGGCGAAGCATACGCCCCTGTAGCGGAAGAGACGACAGTGCCGGGCAGCAAGCGTTTTTATATTGAGAGCTATGGCTGCCAAATGAACTATAGCGATAGCGAGATTGTGGCCTCCATCTTAAAGGGTGATGGCTTTCAATCCACCCGCGACTATCTGGATGCCGACCTGATACTTATAAATACCTGTGCCATACGCGACAATGCGGAGCAGCGGGTTCGCAAACGCTTGAGCGAACTTGGAGCCGTAAAAAAGCACAAACCCGATGCCCTTATAGGCGTGTTGGGCTGCATGGCCGAACGGTTGAAGGAGAAGTTTTTAGAGGAAGAAAAACTGGTGGACATTGTGGTAGGCCCGGATGCATACCGCGACCTGCCAAACTTGGTAGAAACCGCCGACACGGGCCAAAAGGCCGTGAACGTGCTGTTGAGCCGTGAAGAAACCTATGCCGACATTAGCCCCGTGCGAATGGATAGCAACGGCGTTTCGGCGTTTGTGTCCATTACGCGCGGATGCGACAATATGTGTACGTTTTGCGTAGTGCCGTTTACCCGTGGCCGCGAACGTAGCCGCGACCCACAATCCATTGTGCAGGAAGTGCGCGATTTGTTCGACCGGGGTTTCCGCGAGGTAACGCTCTTGGGCCAAAACGTGGACAGCTACCTGTGGTACGGCGGCGGCGCGAAAAAGGACTTCGAAAAGCAACCGGAGGACATACAGGCCAGTGCCGTACACTTTGCCCATTTATTAGCTTTGGTAGCCGAAGTAAGCCCGTTGATGCGCATCCGTTTCAGCACCAGCAACCCGAGGGATTTAACGGAGGAAGTAGTGCAAACGATGGCCAGGTACCACAACATCTGCAAATACATACACCTGCCCGTGCAGAGCGGCAACAGCCGTATATTGGAAAAAATGAACCGTGGCCACAATCGGGAGCAGTATATGCAGTGGGTTGATCGCATCAAGACTATCATCCCCAACATTGCGGTTTCTACCGATATGATAGTGGGCTTTTGCAGCGAAACCGAGGAAGAGTTTGAGGACAGCCTGAGCTTGATGGAATATGTGGGGTTTAGCTACGGCTATATGTTTTATTATAGCGAAAGGCCCGGCACACCCGCAGCCAAAAAGTTTGAGGACGACGTGCCTCTGGAGGATAAAAAACGCCGCCTAGCTACCATGATAGCCTTACAGCGCAGCTTGGCGGAAGCCAGCAATGTGGCCGATATTGGGCAAACGTTCGAGGTATTGGTGGAAGGCGCGTCCAAACGGTCGGAAGACTTCCTGTGCGGCCGGAACAGCCAGAACAAGATGCTGGTATTCCCTAGAGTGGAAGGCATCAAAGCGGGCGACTATGTGCAGGTGAAGGTAGCAAATTGCACCTCGGCCACGTTGCTGGGCGAAATGGTGGGGTAAATGCGAAATATGAAATGGGAAATATGAAACCTCGTTTTTCATCACCCATTCTGTTTCACATTTCTTATTTCATATCTCATATTTGAATCGTGGATTTAAACAGCATAAAACAACGCTTCGGCATTATCGGCAACTCCCCGGAGCTCAACTATGCCATTAGCATAGCCGTGCGGGTAGCCCCTACCGACCTCACCGTGCTCATCACGGGCGAGAGCGGCGTGGGCAAGGAGATTTTCAGTAAAATCATCCACAACCTTAGCTCGCGCAAGCACAACCCGTTCATTGCCGTAAACTGCGGTGCCATACCCGAAGGCACCATCGACTCAGAGCTTTTTGGCCACGAGAAAGGAGCCTTTACCGGTGCCACCGATGCCCGAAAGGGTTACTTTGAGCATGTGCAGGGCGGCACCATATTTTTGGACGAGATAGGCGAAATGCCCCTCGGCACACAGGCCCGCTTGCTGCGCGTTTTGGAAACGGGCGAGTTTATACGCGTAGGCGCCAGCAAGGTGATGAAAACCGACGTGCGCGTGGTGGCCGCCACCAACGTGGACTTGATGGAACTGATAAAGCGCGGCAAATTCAGGGAAGACCTTTACTACCGCTTGAGCACCGTGCCCATCAAAGTATCTCCGTTGCGCGAACGGAGGGAGGACATTTACTTGCTGTTTCGCAAGTTTGCCATCGATTTTTCGGAAAAGCACCGCACCCCGGCCATCCAACTGGACGAGCAGGCGCAACAACTGTTGGCTACTTACGATTTCCCCGGAAACATCCGCGAACTGAAAAACATCGCCGAGCAAATTTCGGCCTTGGCTACCGATAAGCTGATTACGGTTGCCGACCTCAAACATTTTTTGCCCATCCAGCACCGCAGCGGCCTTCCGGCCATAGCACTGGCCCCAACGGCCAAAGCAGAGAACGGCTCTTCGGAATTTTCGGAGCGCGAATTGTTGTACAAGCTCTTCTTCGATATGAAGAAGGATTTGAACGACCTGAAAAAGTTTATCTTCGACTACGTGGGCAAGCAGCCGATGGAGCGCGCCAAATCATCCATGCCACCGAGCCATTTGGACGAGGATATTTTGACCAACCTGGAAGATTACGAAGAAAATACGCCAACCGCTAGGCCCATCGTTATAGACCAGCCACAGGTATATACACGCACGGTGCCGGTTCAGGAAGAAACATCGCTTTCGCTGGCCGATAAGGAGAAGGAAATGATACAGGCCGCCCTTAAAAAGCACAAAGGCCGCCGCAAGGATGCCGCGCTGGATTTGGGCATATCAGAAAGGACGCTGTACCGTAAGATTAAGGAATATAAGATTGATTGATGTACGAAGTACAATGTAAATACTGAAAATTAAGGCTTACTGAATGGGAAATAGGATATTGAATAGAACATCATTAATACATCGTACATCGTACATCGTACTTTGTACCTCTATTATATTGCTGTTCGCTTCCTGCTATTCCTTTAAAGAAGGCCGCATACCGCCCGAGATACAAACGGTGAGCGTTTACAACTTCACCAACCAATCATCCAACGGCAATGCGCAGCTAAACCAAGGCATGACCGACGCGCTGCGCAACCGTTTTATTACCCAAACCAGCCTGCGCTTGGTGCCCTCGGGCGGCGATATTGAGTTCAGCGGCATTATAACGGGATATAACATTGTGGGCACGGCCCCTACGGCCAACCAAGTAACCGCCCTTAGCAGGCTAACGATAACCGTGCAGGTAAGTTTTGTGAACAACACTAAGCCGGGCGACCAATGGAGCCAGAACTTTTCGCGATTTGCCGACTACAGCAGCACCCAGAGCCTGTTGGATGTGGAGAGCCAATTGCTTCAGGATATTTATCTTCAGCTAGTGGAAGACATTTATAACAAAGCCTTGGTAAACTGGTGATGGAGGCCAAACAATTTACAGAACTGCTGCGCGCGCCGCTTTTGGTAGAACAACTGCCAGTGGAGGAGTTGCGCGAACTGGTAAACCTATATCCCTATTCATCCAGCCTACAAATGCTGTTGCTAAAGCACTATCAGCTTGCCGAGCACCCCGCTTACGACGAGCAGATGGGCAAAGCGGCTATTGGTGCCCCCGATAGACGGGCACTGTACCGCTTGGTGCAGCTAAAGGAAGCGGAAGGCCAACGGAAAGAAAGCGCACCGACTCATACAATTGAAGCCGTTTTGCCAGAACTGGAAACGGTTGCCATAGCAGCAGAACCCCAACCGGAACAAACCGCAACGGCAGCCTCTGTAGAAAACGTTGTAGAAGGGACTTTTGAATCGATTGAGCCAACGGAGGTAGTAACATCTACCGAGAAGAATGATATTAACCCCGTCGAGGACATAACACCGGAGCATACGCCGGTAGCGGAAGAAAATTTTGAACCGACGGTAACGGAACCTGATTACGGCATTTGGCCACCGGTGATTCCGCAAGTGCATTTGGATGAGGCGGAACCAAGCATAACCGAAGAGCCTATCGCTGCCGAGACCAATAACACCGATACAGCGTTGGAACCAGAGGAAGAAGTAATGGAGCCTATTGCTGTTGCCGAAGAGGAAGCCACCACACCATCGTACACTGCAACGGAACCTGATACCAAAGAAGAACTGGCACCAGAACCCGTGGTGAGCGAAAGGGAGCCACAACAGGAAGAAACAACCCATACGCCCGATACCGCAGGCACCCATAGCTTTACCGACTGGTTGCATCGCATGAGGCGCGAGGATGGCAACGGTACAAAAAATACCCAAGCCGCTACCGAAGAAAAATCGGAGCTAGATGCTTTGTTTAAGGCTGGCACGTATGAGGCTTCCTTGGTGAAAGCCAGTAGCGAAATGCCTGATGTAGTAGCAGAGGCTAAACCCGTCAAGGAAGAACTGCACGTGGCCGATACCGATGCCAACCGCCGTATGGATGCCCAAGCCCGCAAGAGCCTTAACCGCGGCGAGGAACTGGTAACGGAGACCTTGGCCAAAATATACGAGATACAGAAAAAATACGCCAAAGCCATCGAGGCTTACGAGATATTAAAGCTGCGCCACCCGGAAAACGCAAGGCGGTACGATCGCAAAATTGAATTGTTGCGCGAAGCTTAATCTTTTAACAAAACTGGCAACCCATCGCTATCTCCTATCACCACAATTTTGGTGTTGTTGGATTTGGCCAATTCCAACGTGGCTTCAATGGCTTTAAATTTCAGCACATTATCCGTTAGATTGGCCGAAAGCGATTTGTTGTATGCCGCCAAGCCGTTGGCCTCCAGTTGCAAGCGTTGGGCTTCCAGTTCGGCCTTTTTCAGCTTGAACTCGTACTCTTGGCTTTCCTGCTCTTGGCGTAGCTTTTGCTCGATGGCATCGCTGATGGATTTGGGCAGGATGATTTCCTGTATGATTACCTTTTCCACCAACACATAGTGCTCCTTAAGGGCGGGCAGCATTACATCCATCATTTCCTTTTGCAACACCTCTTTCTTGCCCGCATATAGCTCATCGGCAGTATAGCGGCCAATAATGGCCGACACCGCACCTCTTGCCTCCGGCTTCACAAATAGATTTTTGTAATCCGTGCTGATGCTGGAAACCAGATAAGGCAGTTTTTCTACAATCGGCTTAAACTGCACGTTCACTTTGCATTTCACGCTCAACCCGTTCTTGGTATTGGCGTTTACCTCCAAGTTGTCGCCTTGTTTGCGGGTATCCACGGAAATGATGGTGGTCCACGGCAAAATCATTTTCAAACCGGGGTCGTACACCTTTTTCATGTTAAGGCCCGTAAGGTTGTTGTACAGCACCCCGTTGTGGCCCGACGGCACCCTATCGAACAACTTGCTGGAGAAAACCCATATCAGCAACACAACTACGATAAGGGTGATAATAATGCGGTAGATAGAGCCGTTTCTCATAGCCAAGTATGTTTAGGTTTGTATTTTGAGCGGGTGAGGATTTCCTGAGGGTCGAGCCGTACCAAATCCTCGAACTTGGTATCAGGGTTTTCCTGCATAAATTTACGAACGATTTGCCAACCAATCCAACTGCCCGCGTTGCCCGGCGACTGGGGGGGCATACCGCTCGTAAATGGGCCGGGATAAATGTACTTTCGGTTCTCGGTCATTTCGATGCCGTACAGCAGTTTTTTCCCCAAAAAGAAATTCCACATTTCCGGCTCATTGTCTTCGCACCACTGCTGTTGCTCCATGGTGTAATCAATCTTTAGGTAATCTTTGGTATCGGGCAGCAGTAGGTCGAGGTAATACAACTGTATGCCGTTGTGTATCATTTCGGCAAGCAGGGTACTGTTCTGCGGGGCGGTTTCAAAGTCCATGCCGTAAAGCACCTTTATGGCATGGGGCACCAAATAATCGGGCGTAAGGGTTTGCTGTACATACACGGGCACATCCTGCGGATAGCCAAAACCCTTGCCCAAATGCATATCCAAGCACAAGGCCAAGATAGTGGTATCGTACGTAACGGCGGCCCGCTCAAAAAACGACACACAAGTAATCACTTTCGGCACTGGCCGCGAAGGGAAATAATATTTGCGGTACACAAACGCATCGTGCAGCTGGCCTTGTATGTTGTCGAAAGGTGTAAAGACCCTATAAGCAGTATCCAGCAAGTTCCGGGCAAGCCTGTCGCGCAGAAAGAGGTTATAGTTTTGTAGTGCATCGGCGCGGTGCGCCTGCAAGCTGCCCATGCCCATAATGCGGTTTCCCCACACATCCAAAAACTGCGGGTACTTTTGTTGCAACAAGGCCAAACCCGCTTCCACGTTAGTAGTATCCACTTGAAGCAGGTCGTGCTCGAAGCGTTGCACTTCCACGGTTACTTCAATACCGGATACGTTAGGTTTTTTGTTAAATTTGTTGCCGTTGCAACTCGAAAGGCACAGCAACAAAATTAGCCCCAGTGGCAATAGGATTCGTAAAAAACAGTTTGTTATCTTCATATCAGCGAAAACCAGCTTAAAATTACGCTATTCAACATTAAAATAGACGAGCCATGAGGAAAATAGTATGTATGCTTTTGTTGGCACTGGTAGTGGGCACCGCCACAGCGCAAGACGATATACCGCGTGTACGTTTCGGCATTACGGCAAGCCCCGGCATTAGCTGACTTAAAGGTGCCGATAAAAACGTGCAGGGCGGCAAGATAAGGGCGGGCCTGGAATACGGGCTGCTACTGGATATAAACCTGAGCAAAAAGAACAAGAACTATGCTATATCCACCGGCATTACGGGCATATTGATGGGTGGCAATGCCAATTATGACAGTTTGATTACAGGACCATTAACCATGCGCGACGATGTACATGCACGGTTTAAGATGCAGTATATCAATGTACCAATCAACCTAAAGCTGAAAACCAATGAAATAGGCTACATTACCTATTTCGGGCAAATCGGCTTTGTGCCTGGCTTCCGCGTGGGTGGCCGGGTAGACAGTGATGTGTTGCTATACGAAAACGAAAAACTGGGCAAGGGCAACAGTACCATTTTCAAGGCCCCGCTGTTCCAAATCGGCCTAAACGTGGGCGCAGGCCTTGAATATGCCCTTAACGATCGTACGGCACTTTTGGTGGGGCTCAATTTTGTGAACAATTTTACCAACGGTATCAAAATAACCACCGAAGACAAAGATAAACAGGCGTTTAAATACCTCCTGCTACGGGCCGGAATACTGTTTTAAGCGTAATTTTAAAAAATTGTTGTTAAGATTGCCCTTTGGGCACAAAAAAGCGAATCCGTTATATTATATTTGATTCTTACCGTTTAAAAAACCACCATGGACATTTTTGTAGGAAGCCTACCATTCAAACTGGAAGAAGCTGGCTTGAGGGAACTATTCGAGGCTCACGGCACCGTTAACTCCGTTAAAATCATTATCGACAAGGTAACCCGCCAGAACAAAGGTTTTGGTTTTGTGGAAATGCCCGACGAGGCCGAGGCGCAAAACGCCATTAACGCCCTTAACGGCTCCGAAGTAATGGGCCGTACCATAGTGGTAAACAAGGCCGAGCCTAAGAAAGAAGGCGGCTTTGGCGGTGGCGGAAACCGTGGTGGCGGTGGTTATGGCGGCGGTGGAAACCGTGGCGGCTATGGCGGTGGCGGTAATCGCGGCGGTGGCTATGGCGACCGTGGTGGCAATCGTGGCGGCGGCGGTTATGGCGGTGGCCGTGACCGTGGTAGCCGTGGCGACTACTAATCATCTTCCCTTAGAATTTATTGGTGTTTTTTAAGCCAACCCGCTTGGCTCATGTGGTTTATTGTCGATATTTGTCATTTCAAAAAAGGACCGACAATTGCTTCAACAACAAAACAAACCAGTTTCGCTTGTTGCTTGGATAGTGAGCGCAATAATATTGGTATTGGCCTCTTTTTGGTATCCTAAATGGACTTTTTCGCATACCGAGGCCGTATTGAGCTGGGATGTTTTTGGCTACTACCTCTATCTTCCTGCTGTTTTTATTTATCAAGACCTTGGCCAGCTAGGCTTTTTGGATGAGTTGATGAAGCAGTACACGCCTGCTTCGGAAAACTATCACGCCGTGCTTTTGGAGAACGGCAACCATGTAATGAAATACTCTATTGGCCAGAGTATCTTTTACCTGCCATTCTTCTTTTTGGGGCACCTATGGGCCAAGCTGTCGTCATACCCGGCCGATGGCCTGTCTTTACCTTACCAAGCTTCCATCTTTTTGGGGGCCATGTGCTATGCCATAGGCGGCTTGTGGCTGTTGAGAAAAGTTTTGTTGCATTTTTTTGGTGATGTAGCGGTGGCCTTGAGCCTGTTGTTATTGGTGCTAGCCACCAACTATCTCAATTACGTGTCGTTTGATGGGGCACTCACCCACAACCACTTATTTACTTTGTATGCCGCGCTGCTATATCTCACCATTGCTTGGCACCAGCGCCCCACTTTGGCTAAAGGCATTGCCATTGGCTTCCTTTGCGGGTTGGCAGCCCTCACCCGCCCCACGGAAATT
>CAYYZT010000019.1:4103-6292 GCA_964476015.1 uncultured Chitinophaga sp. | reverse complement strand
CTGTGGGGCGTTTACAATAAAGAAACGTTGCTGGAAAAGTGGCAGCTAGTAAAAACCTACAAATGGCATTTGGTAGCGGCGGCCATAACTACGGGTTTGATAGGCAGCCTACAGCTCGTCTACTGGAAATACTACAGCGGCCATTGGTTTGTATACAGCTATGAAGACCAAGGCTTTAGTTTCCTTAGACCCCACCTCATTAATGGTTTGTTTAGCTTCAAAAAGGGGTGGTTGGTTTATACACCCATTATGGTTTTTGCCATACTAGGGCTTTTGCCGTTGTATGTGCGCCACCGCAAGGTGTTTTGGGCCGTGTTGGTTTTCAGCGGCATCAACGTCTATATCACCTTCAGTTGGGATATTTGGTGGTACGGCGGCAGTTTTGGCCAGCGCGCCATGGTACAATCGTATGCGGTATGGCTGATACCTTTCGCGGCATTCCTACAATGGGCGTTTCAGCACAAGGGCCGTTGGTTGCCCTTTATACCGCTGGCGGGTATTTGTATTTGGCTCAACTTGCTGCAAACATACCATGCGCATATACCCGATGGCTTGATGTATTCCGAAGGGCTTACGGGAAAATATTGGGTGGAGGCGTTTGTGAAACAGAAACGGGGCAAAGCCCTGAGACAATATATCGATTTGCCCTTCGAAGCACCGAATGAGGATAAACTCAAGGAAAAGAACCTTTTGATAACCGTAGTGCCGCAAGACACTGTAGCGGGTTTTCACCAACCATTGACAATATCGGGCGTGGGGCCGGATAGCTTTTTGGTAGCCAAAACAGCCATGCCCGCCCATACCGACAAGGATTGGGTGCGGGCCACGGCAAAGGTTTATTATCAGCAAATGGAGTGGAACGAATGGAAAATGGCGCGTTTGGGAATACGGTTTTATAGCGAAGGGCAAGAAGTGTATTATAACAGCACGCGCTTGCAGTGGCTTTTTGAACCCAACACTTGGCATAAAGTTGAGGTGGAAATACCGCTTACCCAGTCGCCCGCCAGACCGGACAGCATAGCCGTTTATCTAGAAAACCCTGGCAAAGAATTGTATGCCGATACCATTACGCTGGAACTGTTAAGGGTAAAATAATATCTTTGCGCACCACATGAGCCATGCACTAACCCTTTCTATTGTTATACCCGCTTATAATGAGGGGGCCACCATACACCGCATACTCGACAAGGTAAAGGCCGTGCAACTGGTGGGCGATATGCGGAAAGAGGTGGTGATAGTGGACGACGGCTCCAAAGACAATACCTTGCAGGCCATACGCAGCTATATAGCCGCCAATGCCGAACTAAACATCCGTTTGTATGAGCAGGGCAGAAACCAAGGCAAGGGAGCCGCTTTGCACCGTGGCATAAAAGAAGCCACGGGCAGTTATATCATCATCCAAGATGCCGACTTGGAATATGACCCGGAGGAATACAATTTGTTGCTCAAGCCCATACTCAACGGGTTTGCCGATATAGTTTACGGCTCGCGGTTTATGGGTGGCAAGCCGCACCGCATATTATTCTTTTGGCACAGCATCGGCAACAAGTGGCTCACTTTCCTGTCAAACATGTTTACCGACCTGAACCTTACGGATATGGAAACGTGCTACAAACTATTCCGTGCCGATTTGATAAAAGGCATCAAGCTACAGGAAAACCGCTTCGGCTTTGAGCCGGAAGTAACCGCCAAGATAGCCCGCATCCCCAACGTGCGTATATACGAAGTGGGCATATCCTATTACGGGCGCACCTATGCCGAAGGCAAAAAGATAAACTGGAAAGATGGTTTCCGAGCCATCTATTGCATTTTGAAGTACGGGTTGTTTAGGATGTAATCAACCCACGCAGCCACACTTGGGCTGCACATCGTGGCCCGGTTTCACGTAATAGCCTTTAGGATTGTACTCCCGCTTGCGAGGATGCTCTTTGCAATCGGCACTGCAAGCCCCTTGGTATGCCTCGCCGCAAGCCTCGCACATAGGCGCATGCAAGTTGCACTCTGGGTTGGCGCAGTTTACAATACGGGGCGTGGCGGTGCCGCAAATATAGCACTGGGTTATAACGGTCGGGTTCACATCGTTCACGTCCGTAGTTACCCTATTGTCGAACACGTACATTTTGCCGTCAAAGTCTTTGCCTCCGGTCTTTTGGTAGTAGTTAAGTATGCCGCCGTGCAGTTGGTACACG
>CAYYZT010000019.1:1226-4093 GCA_964476015.1 uncultured Chitinophaga sp. | reverse complement strand
GGAAGCCCTGCTCCATCAAGAAAGCGGTAGCCTTCTCGCAACGGATGCCGCCGGTGCAATAAGCCAAAATTTTCTTGTCTTTGTACGCCTCCAGTTGGGCCATTTTATCGGGCAGTTCGCGAAAGGTATCGATGTTCAAATGTATGGCGTTCTTGAAATGGCCCGTTTCAAATTCAATAATGTTGCGGGTATCCAGCACCACTACATCGTCGCGGTCCTTCATTTGCAAAAACTCCTCCGGTTGCAGGTAGTGGCCGGTAACTTGGTTGGGGTCGAGGTGTACGGCTTTCTCGCCCAGTGTAACAATTTCCTTGCGATAGCGCACATGGGTTTTCACGAACGAAGGCTCGTCCACCCATTCCATTTTAAACCAAACATCGTTCAGTCGCTCGTCAGAGGTCACGAAATCGGTAAACTCCTTGCACTGTTCGGGCATACCGGAGCAAGAACCGTTAATGCCTTCGTCGCCTACGAGGATGCGGCATTTGATGCCGATTTTTTTGCAAAAGCGGAGCAAGCGGGCAGCATATTCTTCCGCGTCCGCCAGTTTTACGTATTTGTAAAACAGGAGGGTTTGATACTGTTTCATTATGTAACGCCGACTACTTTAAGTGTAAATTAAATTCCGCCGGCGGGCGCAAAGATACGCCGATTTTGGGGCAGGTTCAAGTATTATTTCCCATTTACCCCGTTTGCGGGAGGCAGTGTGGATATATGCCACTTGCCATTTTGCTGGATAATTCACAATTTAGAAACCTGAAAAACGGGCACATGAAACTTCTCAAATATTCCGTAGTGATGGCCATTGCCGCTATTTCCACCGGGTGTGGCGATAACAAGGACAACACCAACACCAAGGTGTGTGTGGACAAAGACGGCAAGATAATAGACGACAGCATGTGCGAACAACGGCACGGCGGCGGCATGATGGCTAATCCGTTTATGTGGTACTACGGTTCTAGGATGCTGGGAATAGGCCAAACCGCTACAGGCGGCAGCTATACGCCCAAACAAGGGGTGGATTACCAAACCCGCCGCAGCGGTTTCGGCGCATCTTCTAACCACGGCAGTTCTTCCTAACCATTCGCCTACCATGAAAAGACATATCAAGGCCCCGCGGCATAATTGGCAGGCTATAGTGGAAGAGCAAGGGCTGATATACCATACCGACGACCAAGGCTCGCCCTACTGGAACGAAGCGGCCTATTACTCCTTCTCGCCCGACCAGATAAGTGTGCTGGAACGGGCCGCCCAAACATGGAACGAAATGCTGTTGCTGGCGGGCGATTACATCATCGAGCATAAACTATATGACCGATTGGGCATCCCCGCACACATGATACCAATCATAGAAGATAGTTGGGAGGCCGAGCCGCCCAGCCTCTATGGCCGGTTCGATGTGGTGTACGATGGCATTAATCCGCCCAAACTGTTGGAGTACAATGCCGATACGCCTACATCTTTGTTGGAGGCCGCAGTAATACAATGGAAGTGGAAAGAAGCCTGTTTTCCAGTACAAGACCAATTCAATAGCCTTTACGATAGACTGATAGCCAAATGGGAAGAAGTGGCCACGCAACTGCGCCAACCGCTGTACTTGATATATGACGACCATGTACCCGAAGACCGCATGAACGTGGCCTTGATGGCCGAGACCGCCATGGAGGCCCGCATTGATTGCGTGATGATGCACATAGGCGATGTGGGCTACAACGAGGCAGAGCGGGATTTTAGGGATTTGGACGAACGGCCCATCAACAGCATTTTCAAACTATACCCTTGGGAGTGGATTGCCAACGAAGAGTTTGGACAATATATGCCGCACAGCTACTGGAAAGGCACTACATGGATAGAGCCTGCATGGAAAATGCTGTGGAGCAACAAGGGCATCTTGCCGTTGCTGTATGAGCTGTTTCCCAATAGCCCATACCTGCTGCCCGCCTTTACCAGCGAGGAGCAGGCCAAACGCTACGGATCTTACGTAAAGAAACCCATCCTGTCGCGCGAAGGGGCCAATATATCGGTTTACCTAAACGGCACCGTGGCCGAAAGCGCGGGTGGGGAATACGGCCAAGAGGGCTATATTTATCAGCAATACGCCAAGCTGCCCACGTTTGATGGGCAACAGACCGTACTGGGCCTTTGGATGGTAGACGGGGCACCCGCAGGCATGGGCATCCGCGAATCGAAACAATTGATTACGGGCAACACATCGAAGTTTGTGCCGCACATCATCTATTGATGTATTCTTTGTCCACGGTCCACAGTCGACGGTCCACAGTCGACGGTCCACGGTAGAATCGAATTGATAATTGGCATAAAACATTATATTGGTGGCTTAATACGTTATATTAGCAACAACAAACTGCCCATTATAATGAAAACCTTCTTCTCTTTCTGTCTCGCTTTTGCATTACTCATAAGCATCCCCTCTTTTGCCCAAACCAAAGTAGGCGGCATAACCGTACCGAACACGTTTAAAGCTGGCGACAACACGCTGGTGCTCAACGGTGCGGGCGTTCGTGAAAAAATGTGGTTCGACTTGTACGTGGCTGCCCTCTATGTACAAACAAAAAGCACCAACGGCACCGAAATAGTTGCAGCCGATAAGCCTATGGCGGTTAAGATGCACATCATCAGCAGCATGATAACCCGCGACAAAATGGTGGAAGCCATCAACGAGGGCTTTGGAAAATCAACCAAAGGCAATACCGCTCCTTTAAAGGCCAAAATCGACCAACTGCTAAATGCCTTTACCGGCGAGATAAAGATTGGCGATGTGTTTGATTTGGTATATGAGCCGGGCGTGGGCGTAACGCTTTACAAAAACAATGCAAAAGCCACTACCGTTACTGGCCTCGACTTCA
>CAYYZT010000019.1:310-1216 GCA_964476015.1 uncultured Chitinophaga sp. | reverse complement strand
AAAAGCCTCCAAGCAGCCCAACACCTCCTTCCACATCTCGTCGCCGTGAAACACTTCAAAAATGCCCTTTTCGGCACTTCAAAAATGCCCTTTTCGGCACTTCAAGAATGCCCTTTTCGGCATCTGGCTTGGTGCCAACCCAGTGGACAGTGCCTTAAAAAAGAAGATGTTGGGGAGTTGATAATGTGCTGATGTGACAGTGTGCTAATTTGGCAATGAAATTATCTACTTATAGGACATTAGCACATCAGCAAATTGGCATATCAGCACATCTGACATTAATATCCGTATTTTTCTTTCCACCACTTTTTAAGTTGTGCCCGCATTTCGTTTTCACGCGGATTGTCGCCGGGGTCATAGAGCTTTTTGCCTTTCAGTTTTTCAGGCATAAACTCCAAGTTCGCAAAGTTGCCTTCGTAGTCGTGGGCATAGCGGTAGTCCTTGCCATAGTTCATTTCCTTCATCAGCTTAGTAGGCGCGTTGCGAATGTGCAACGGCACGGGCTGGTCGCCCGTTTCGCGCACGGCGGCGTTGGCGTTTTTCCAAGCCATGTAGCTGGCGTTGCTTTTTGCAGAAGATGCTAGGTAAATAGTAGTTTGCGACAGCGTGAGCACACACTCCGGATAGCCAATCATGGTTACCGTTTGAAAACAAGCCGTAGCTAGTAGTAAGGCATTAGGGTTGGCGTTGCCGATGTCTTCCGAGGCCAGGATAAGCAAGCGGCGGGCGATGAATTTCGGGTCTTCCCCACCCTCCACCATACGGGCGAGGTAATACAGGGCAGCATTCGGGTCGCTGCCACGGATGGATTTGATAAAGGCCGAAATAATATCATAGTGCCGCTCGCCCGATTTATCGTACACCGCCACCTTCTTTTGGGCGTTTTCCTGCACCATGGCGTTGGTA
>CAYYZT010000019.1:0-300 GCA_964476015.1 uncultured Chitinophaga sp. | reverse complement strand
GGTAATCACTACCTTGCCAGTAGGCACCGCGCTCACGGTAAGCTCTAGCAGGTTCATCAGCTTGCGGGCATCGCCGCCGCTTAGTTGTAGCAGCGCATCGGTTTCCTTTAGTTCAATATCCCGCTCGCGCAGTATTTCGTCTTTGGTAACGGCATCGTCGAGCAGTTTGAGCAAATCAGGCGTTTGCAGGGCCTCCAGTACATACACTTGGCTGCGGCTCAACAAGGCCGAATTTACCTCGAACGACGGATTTTCCGTGGTAGCGCCAATCAGCGTTACCTCGCCTTTCTCCACCGCGCC
>CAYYZT010000018.1:18089-19430 GCA_964476015.1 uncultured Chitinophaga sp. | reverse complement strand
GTGGCCAGGAAGAAAATGCCCAACCACACCATATTATTGTCCGCATCGGGGAAAAGAAACCGCACACCATATATAATAATAGGAAAGAGCAGAAACGTGGTGGAGTGTATGGTAACGTGCAGCCGCCAGTTTTGGAGGCCCGCCCGCAGCTTGTCGGGGCTTAGGCGCAGGCCATAGAAAAAGAAGATGAGCGATACGCCGTAGTTGGCAACATCGCCCAACGATACCGGCCCGTTATATGTGCCCGGGCCCGGCAACAGGTATGCCAACGCTATCATGCCGATGAGTGCCAGCAAGAACCAATCGAGCCCGGCTTTGGCGAGGATGCTTTGGAGCGAGGCGAGCGATAGGGCAGGAGAGGGCTTGTGGGAAGGTTTCATAGGCAATGCTTGTGCCAAATATCCCCAAAAAACCGATATCCACCACCGTTTTAGTGGACAATGTAGGTGTGGGTTTGTGAATAAACACCGTGCATAAGCATAGGGGCCTAATTTTTTTTCTGCGTTTGCGAACTGTCTATTGCTAAAAAAAGATTGTAAAACATATTGATTGTCAAGTAAATTATGGCACAATTAACAAAATCTTGTGTCTTGTGTCTTATGTCTTGTGTCTAACTGTGGAAAATCTTTAAAAATCATTTGTAAATGCAAAAAGGGTTGGCTATCTTTGCCCTTCCAAAAATAGAACGAGGAAGTATGCCTACTATTCAACAATTGGTACGTAACGGAAGGAAGGTGATTGACTACCCAAGTAAGTCAAGGGCCCTGGAATCATGTCCACAAAAACGCGGCGTGTGCACAAGGGTTTATACAACCACCCCTAAGAAGCCTAACTCTGCCCTTCGCAAAGTGGCTAAAGTACGCTTGACGAACCAGACCGAGGTTATCGCTTACATCGGCGGCGAAGGCCACAACCTTCAGGAGCACAGCATCGTGCTTATCCGTGGCGGCAGGGTAAAAGACCTTCCGGGCGTTCGTTACCACATCGTTCGCGGTGCTTTGGATACTTCCGGTGTAAACAACCGTAAGCAGAGCCGCAGCAAGTACGGTACCAAGCGTCCGAAGCCAGGCCAAGCCGCAGCCCCAACCAAAGGCGGTAAGAAGAAATAATTAAGAAACAGGATTAGTATCAATATAACATGAGAAAGACCGCAGCCAAAAAACGCTTCCTGGAACCGGATCCGAAGTTCAACGATACCATGGTTACCCGTTTCGTGAACGACTTGATGCTTGATGGCAAGAAGAGCACCGCTTTCAAAATTTTCTACGATGCCATAGCGCAAATAGAAAAAAACACCGGCGAAAACGGTGTAGATATTTGGAAGAAAGCTTTGAACAACAT
>CAYYZT010000018.1:12883-18079 GCA_964476015.1 uncultured Chitinophaga sp. | reverse complement strand
GCGTGGAAGTAAAGAGCCGCCGTATCGGTGGTGCCAACTTCCAGATTCCTACCGAGGTTCGTCCGGAGCGCAAAGTTTCCGTTGGCATCAAGTGGTTGATTAAGTACAGCCGCCTGCGCAAAGGCAAATCCATGGCCGACAAACTGGCTTCGGAAATCGTTGCCGCAAGCAAAGGCGAAGGTGCCGCAGTGAAGAAGAAAGAGGATACGCACCGTATGGCCGAAGCCAACAAAGCATTCTCACATTTCAGGGCTTAATAAAACAGCAGAGGAGACCAGATAATGGCACGTGATTTAAGATATACAAGGAACATTGGTATTGCCGCCCACATCGATGCCGGCAAAACCACTACATCCGAGCGTATCCTGTACTACACAGGTCTTACGCACAAAATTGGTGAAGTACACGAAGGTGGCGCCACCATGGACTGGATGGTACAGGAGCAAGAGCGTGGTATCACCATCACTTCTGCCGCTACCACTGCTTACTGGAAGTTTCCAACAGTACAAGGTAAGCCAACCCCGCAAACCAAAGAATACAAAATCAACCTGATCGATACCCCGGGCCACGTAGACTTTACCGTAGAGGTGGAGCGTTCGTTGCGCGTGTTGGACGGCATGGTGGGTTTGTTCTGCGCCGTATCCGGTGTAGAGCCTCAGTCAGAAACCGTATGGCGCCAAGCCAACCGTTACAAAGTACCGCGTATCGGTTTCGTAAATAAAATGGACCGTGCCGGTGCCGACTTCCTGAACGTGGTAAAACAGATTCGTACCATGTTGGGTGCCAACCCTGTGCCGCTTCAGTTGCCTATCGGTGCCGAAGACGATTTCAAAGGCATCATCGATTTGATTAAGCGCAAGGCTTACTATTTCGACGAGGCTACCCAAGGCATGACCTACTCTGAAGAAGAAGTGCCTGCCGCAATGGTGGAAGAGGTTGACGAGTGGAGAGAGAAAATGCTGGAGGCCGTTGCCGAATACGACGACACTTTGATGGAGAAGTATTTCGAGGACCCGCTTTCAATCAGCGAAGACGAAATCAACGCGGCCATCCGCAAAGCCACCATCGATATGACCATCATCCCGATGCTGTGCGGTTCTTCTTTCAAGAACAAAGGCGTACAGGCCATGTTGGATGCGGTTATGAAATTCCTTCCATCACCTTTGGATATCGAGGCCGTTATCGGCACCAATCCTAGGACCGATGCCGAGGAAGTGCGCAAGCCGGATGCCAAAGAGCCATTTGCCGCTCTGGCCTTCAAAATTGCTACCGACCCGTTTGTAGGTCGCTTGGCTTTCTTCCGTGTGTATTCAGGTGCTTTGGACGCTGGTTCTTATGTATTGAATACCCGTAGCGACAAGAAAGAGCGTATCAGCCGTATCCTGCAGATGCACTCCAACAAGCAAAACCCGATTGACCGCATCGAAGCGGGCGACATCGGTGCAGCGGTTGGTTTCAAAGAGATACGTACTGGTGATACCCTTTGTGACGAAAAGAACCCTATCGTACTGGAGAGCATGACCTTCCCTGAGCCGGTTATCGGTTTGGCCATCGAGCCTAAAACCCAAGCCGACTCTGATAGGTTGGGCATGGCTTTGGGCAAATTGGCCGAAGAGGATCCTACCTTCCGCGTGAAGTTTGACGACGAGACCGGCCAAACCATCATCAGCGGTATGGGCGAGTTGCACTTGGAAATCATTGTTGACCGCTTGAAGCGCGAGTTTAAAGTAGAGGTTAACCAAGGTGCCCCGCAAGTTGCTTACAAAGAGGCCATTACCAAAACCGTTAAGCACCGCGAAACCTATAAGAAACAAACCGGTGGCCGTGGTAAATTTGCCGACATCCAGTTCGAAATCGGTCCTGCCGACGAAGAGTGGATCAAGGAAAAAACCGCAGGCTTACAGTTCATCAACGACATCTTTGGTGGCTCTATCCCGCGCGAATTTATCCCTGCGGTAGAGAAAGGCTTTAAAGATGCCATGAACACGGGCGTGTTGGCCGGCTACCAAATGGATACCATGAAGGTTCGTTTGTTCGACGGTTCTTACCACGACGTGGACTCTGACGCACTGTCATTCGAGCTTTGTGCCCGTATCGGCTACCGCGAGAGTGCCCGTAAGGCTGGCGCCCAGTTGTTGGAGCCTATCATGAAGCTGGAAATTGTTACCCCTGAGGAATATACCGGCGACGTAGTAGGCGATTTGAACCGCCGCCGTGGTATGATGGAAGGCATGGAAATGCGTGCCAACGCCCAGGTTATCAAAGCTAAAGTGCCGTTGAGCGAAATGTTTGGCTACGTAACCCAGTTGCGTACGCTTTCATCGGGCCGCGCTACCTCCATGATGGAGTTTAGCCACTACGCCCCAGCGCCTAACAACGTTGCCGAAGCGGTAATATCGAATGCAAAAGGTAAGAAAGTATCAATAGAAGATTAATATCTGCCATGACACAGAGGATTCGCATAAAGCTTAAGTCTTACGACCACAATTTGGTAGACAAGTCTGCCGAGAAAATCGTGAAGACGGTAAGAATGTCTGGTGCCGTAGTTGCCGGCCCCATTCCGCTGCCCACCGAGAAAAAGGTGTTCACCGTGCTGCGTTCGCCGCACGTTAACAAGAAATCGCGTGAGCAGTTCCAATTGTGCACTTACAAGCGCCTGATGGACATTTACAGCTCTACTTCTAAAACCATTGATGCCTTGATGAAACTGGAGTTGCCCAGCGGTGTTGAGGTTGAAATTAAAGCATAAAGCGCGATGAAAGGATTGATTGGCAAAAAGGTCGGAATGACCAGCATATTCGACGAGAAAGGCAATATCGTGCCATGCACGGTGATAGAAGCCGGCCCGAACGTAGTGACCCAAGTGCGCACTGAAGAAGTAGACGGTTACACCGCCCTTCAGTTGTCGTACGGCGAGCGCAAGGAGAAAAACACTCCAGCAGGCTTGAAAGGCCACTTCGAGAAAGCCGGTACTACCCCGAAAGTAGAGGTAGCCGAGTTCCGCAACTACGATTTCAGCAAAGAGCTGGGAGAGACCGTAACGGTTGAAATCTTCCAGGAAGGCGAGAAAGTAAGCGTGGTAGGCACCAGCAAGGGTAAGGGTTTCCAAGGCGTTGTAAAACGCCACGGTTTTAGCGGTGTGGGCATGCAAACGCACGGCCAGCACAACCGCCAGCGCCACGCGGGTTCCATTGGTTCGTCTTCGTTCCCTAGCCGCGTGTTGCCGGGTATCCGTATGGCGGGCCGCATGGGCAATGACCGTGTGAAGGTGCAAGGCCTGCGAGTTGTAAAAATATTATCAGATAAGAACTTGATATTGATCAAAGGCGCAGTGCCGGGTCACAACGGTTCTTATGTAATCATCGAGAAGAAGTAAGGCCATGAAGATCAAGGTTTTCAATATCGAGGGTAAAGAAACCGGCAAGGAAATAGAACTTCCGGAACTGGTGTTCGGCATCGAACCGAACGAGCATGCCCTGTACCTAGCCGTAAAGCAATACCAAGCCAACGGCCGCCAAGGTACCCACAAGAGCAAGCAACGTAACGAGGTTGCCGGTAGCACCAAGAAGCTGAAGAAGCAGAAAGGTACCGGTGGCGCACGTGCAGGCAGCATCAAAAACCCACAGTTCCGTGGCGGTGGCCGTATCTTCGGCCCGGTTCCTCGCGACTATAGCTTCAAGCTGAACAAGAAGGTGAAAGACTTGGCCCGCAACAGCGCGCTTAGCCTGAAAGCCAAAAACAACGGCTTGGTTATCGTGGAAGACATCAAACTTGCAGCCCCTAAGGCCAAGGAGTTCTCCCGCATATTGGGCAACTTGGGTGCCAAGGACAAGAAGGCCCTCATCCTCGTATCCGAGAATGACAACAACTTGTACCTGAGCAGCCGCAACCTGCCTAAGAGCAAAGTAGCCGTGGCTACCGACATCAACACCTACGACGTATTGAACTCGCAAGTGGTGATTTTGGCCGAGAGCTCATTGAAGAAATTGGAAGAAGTATTTACAAAGTAATTAATACCACAAACGATGGTTGACATACTTATCAAACCTATCATCACCGAAAAGATGACGAACTTGGGCGAGAAGCTCAACCGCTTCGGCTTTGTGGTGAGCCGTAGTGCCAACAAGATACAAATCAAGAAGGCAGTGGAAGCGATGTACGGCGTGAGCGTGAAAGAGGTAAATACCATGGTAATGCCTGGTAAAGCCAAGTCGCGCAACACCAAGAGCGGCGTTATCAAAGGGATGAAACGCCCGGTGAAGAAAGCCTTGGTTACATTGGCTGATGGTGAAACGATTGACTTTTATAGCAACATTTAAGTGATATGGCACTGAAGAAATTTAAACCGGTTACCGCAGGCACTCGCTTCAAGATAGCTAACACCTATGCTGAAGTGACCACTGACACACCCGAGAAGAGCTTGATGACTTCTATCAAGAAGTCGGGCGGCCGTAACAACCAAGGTCGTAGGAGCATGCGCTACATCGGTGGCGGCCACAAGCGCCAGTACCGTATAATCGACTTCAAGCGCAACAAGCACGGCGTGCCGGCTACTGTTGCCTCTATCGAATACGATCCGAACCGCACGGCTTTCATCGCCCTGTTGAACTACGCCGACGGCGAGAAACGCTACATACTTGCCCCAGAAGGCTTGAAAGTAGGTGCCACCGTAATGAGCGGCGAAAAGGCAACGCCAGAGATTGGCAATGCGATGTTCCTCCGCGATGTTCCTTTCGGTACCGTTATCAGCAACGTGGAGCTTAACCCTGGACAGGGCGGAACGCTTGCCCGCAGCGCAGGCAGCTACGCCCAACTGGATGCCAAAGACGGTAAGTATGCCGTTATCAAGTTGCCTTCAGGCGAAACCCGCTTGATTTTGCAAACTTGCTTGGCTACCATCGGCGGTGCATCCAACCCCGACCACAGCTTGACCCGTTTGGGCAAAGCAGGTGCCAACCGTTGGGCCGGTCGTCGTCCGCGTGTTCGTGGTGTTGCCATGAACCCTGTTGACCACCCGATGGGCGGTGGCGAAGGACGCTCTTCGGGCGGCCAGCCTAGGAGCCGCAGCGGCAAATTTGCCAAGGGTGCGAAGACTCGCAGCTTGACGAAAGCCTCTTCGAAGTTTATCATCAGCAAACGCAAGAAATAAGATAAGGGAATAGCATTATGGCAAGATCAATTAAAAAAGGTCCATAC
>CAYYZT010000018.1:8112-12873 GCA_964476015.1 uncultured Chitinophaga sp. | reverse complement strand
CGGCCCAATTTATGGTCGATGTATGGACCATAAATTGGGCCGCAAAGTTGACGTGATGAATGATGCGGGCAAAAAGAACGTGATCAAGACTTGGTCTCGTCGCTCTACCATCAGCCCTGATTTCGTAGGACATACGTTTGCGGTTCACAACGGGAACAAGTTTATCCCGGTATATGTAACTGAAAACATGGTTGGCCATAAGTTGGGCGAGTTCGCTCCCACCCGCAACTTCCGTGGTCACGCAGCTAAAAAGAAATAAGGCATGGAAGCAGTAGCTAAATTGAGAAATTACCCAACTTCCCCGCGCAAGATGCGCCTGGTGGTTGACCTCATCCGCGGATTGGAGGCTGAAAAAGCGTTGAACATCCTTAAGTTCAGCAACAAGCACGCCTCACGCCCATTGGAGAAACTGTTGCTTTCCGCCATCAGCAACTGGGAGCAGAAGAACAACGGCGAACGTGCCGAAGACAGCGGTCTTATCGTGAAGCGCATCTTTGTTGACGAAGGCCGCACGCTGAAGCGTTTCCAGCCAGCCCCACAGGGCCGCGCTTACCGCATCCGCAAGCGCTCCAACCACGTAACGGTGGTAGTTGACAGTAAGAACAACATTGGTGTACAGGCTGAAGAGGCCGAAACCGCAAACGCATAATAAGAGGATAAAACAACATGGGTCAGAAAGTAAATCCAATATCCGCTCGTTTAGGTATCATACGTGGCTGGGACTCCAACTGGTTCGGCGGGAATGATTTTGCCGAGAAACTGGTTGAGGACGAGAAGATACGCGAGTATCTGAGCGCCCGTATCAACAAAGGCGGTGTTGCCCGCGTGGTTATCGAGCGTACTTTGAAGCGCGTAACCATCACCATCCACACCAGCCGTCCCGGTATCATTATCGGCAAAGGCGGTGGCGAGGTTGACCGTATCAAAGAAGAGCTGAAGAAGTTCACCGGCAAGGAAATCCAGATCAACATCGTGGAAATCCGTCGCCCCGAGCTGGATGCCAACATTGTTGCCGAAACCATCTGCAAGCAAATCGAGGCCCGTATCAGCTACAAGCGTGCCACCAAAATGGCCATTGCCTCTACCATGCGCATGGGTGCCGAAGGCATCAAAGTACGCTTGGGCGGCCGTTTGGCAGGTGCCGAGATTGCCCGTAGGGAAGAATATAAGGAAGGCCGCACGCCGTTGCACACTTTCCGTGCCGATATAGATTATGCTTGGAAAGAAGCACAAACCGTGTATGGCAAAATAGGAGTAAAAGTTTGGATTTGCCGTGGCGAGGTTTTCGGTAAGCGCGATCTTACCCCTAACACCGCAGGTGCCAAAGAAGCTACCGGAACCGGTGGCGGCGGCAACGCCCCACGCGCCCCACGCCGTGAAGATGGCGGACGCGACAGGGACCGTGGTGGACGCGGACGCGGCGGCGACAACCGTGGCGGCGGAAAACGCAACGGATAATACCAAACGAAGAGTAGTTTTAAACAAAGAATAGTAAAAGCGTAGAACGATGTTACAACCGAAGCGCACCAAATACAGGAGAACCCAGAAAGGCCGCATGAAGGGCAACGCAGAGCGTGGCAGTACCATAGCTTTCGGTTCTTTCGCCCTGAAAGCCGTAGAAGGCAGCTGGGTTACCAACCGCCAGATAGAGGCTGCCCGTATCGCCGTTACCAGGTTCATGAAAAGGGAAGGCCAAGTTTGGATCCGTATATTCCCGGACAAGCCCATCACCAAGAAACCTGCAGAGGTAAGGATGGGTAAAGGTAAGGGTGCCCCCGAAGGTTGGGTGGCCGTGGTAAAACCGGGCCGCGTGATTTTCGAAGCCGACGGTGTTCCGCGCGACGTGGCCGAAGAGGCCCTGCGCTTGGCCGCCCAGAAGCTGCCAATCAAAACGAAATTCGTAGTTCGTGCGGACTATGTTGCATAATTAACCGAATAGAATTAAGTTACGGCAATGGCTAAGACTAAGAAACAAGATTCCAAGGATTTCACCACGCAGGAGCTGCAGGAGAAAATCCAAGAATCGCAAGTGAAATACAAGAAGGCTCACTTCAACCACGCGATATCCCCGTTGGATAACCCACTGTCATTGCGCGCCATGCGCCGCGACGTGGCCCGCCTGAAAACCGAGCTTACCAAGAAAACTAAAGCTGAAAAATCGAAGTGACCATGGAAAGGAAACTACGCAAAACCCGAGTAGGGGTGGTTAGCAGCAACAAAATGAACAAAACCATCGCCGTAACCGTTGAGCGGAACGTAAAACACCCGCTGTACGGAAAAGTGATGAAGAAGTCCAAGAAGTTCCTGGCCCACGACGAAGCAAGCGACTGCAACATCGGAGATGTGGTGAAAATTGAAGAAACCCGCCCGCTGAGCAAGCTGAAGAAATGGCGTTTAGTTGAAATTATCGAAAGAGCTAAGTAAGATGATACAACAAGAATCAAGGCTCAAGGTAGCTGACAACAGTGGTGCAAGGGAAGTGCTTTGCATCCGTGTGCTGGGTGGAACGCGCCAGCGCTATGCCTCCGTTGGAGACAAAATTGTGGTGAGCGTGAAAGACGCCATCCCTAGCGGCACGGTAAAGAAGGGCCAAGTGTCCAAAGCGGTTGTGGTTCGCACCAGCCGTACCGTGAAGCGCAAGGACGGCTCGTACATCCGTTTCGACGAGAACGCCGCCGTGTTGCTTAACAACAACGACGAGCCCCGCGGAACCCGTATTTTCGGCCCTGTGGCCCGTGAGCTGCGCGACAAGCAGTACATGAAGATTATTTCACTGGCGCCCGAGGTACTTTAATACAAAGCGAGATGAAATCAGGAATTGAAAACAACCGCTTCAGCCCAAAGCTGAAAATCAAGAAAAACGATACCGTGGTGGTATTGGCCGGCAACGATAAAGGCAAGAAAGGCCGTGTTATCGACGTGCTGGTTGAGAAAGGCCGCGTATTGGTTGAAGGCGTGAACGTGATTTCGCGCCACACCAAGCCTAACGCCGCCAACCCTAACGGTGGTATCGTGAAGAAAGAAGCCCCTATCCACATCAGCAACGTGGCACTGGCCGACCCTAAAACGGGTGCAGCTACCCGCGTGGGCCGCAAAGTGGAGAACGGCAAAATTGTTAGAATCGCTAAAAAATCAGGGGAGGTTATCAAGTAATGAGCTATACACCCAGATTGAAGAAGTACTACCGCGACGAGGTAGTAGGCAAACTGAAAGAGGAGTTTGAATACTCAACAGTGATGCAAGTGCCACGCTTGGTAAAGGTGGTGGTGAACCAAGGTTTGGGCGATGCTACCCAAGACAAGAAGATTGTTGACGTAGCCATCGAAGAGCTTTCCTTGATTACCGGCCAAAGGGCAGTGCCTACCAAGGCCCGCAAATCGGAGTCGAACTTCAAATTGCGCGAGTTCATGCCTATAGGTGCACGAGTAACCCTCCGCGGCGACCAGATGTTCGAATTCCTTGACCGTTTGATTTCCGTAGCACTTCCACGTGTACGTGACTTCAAGGGCATCAACCCCAAGAGCTTTGACGGCCGCGGCAACTACAGCATGGGCATTACCGAGCAAATCATCTTCCCTGAGTTGAACATCGACAAGGTGAACAAAATCAACGGTATGGACATCACTTTCGTGACCACCGCCAATACCGACAAGGAAGCACATGCCCTTTTGAAAGAACTTGGTTTACCTTTTAGAAAATAAGCACAAGCTAGTAGAGATATGTCAAAGAAATCAATCATAGCCAGAAACATAAAGCGCGAGCGCTTGGTGGCCAAGTATGCAGCCAAAAGGACCCAACTAAAGGCCGAAGGCAACTACGAGGAACTGGACAAACTGCCCAAAAACGCCAGCCCGGTGCGTGTGCGCAACCGTTGCAAGCTTACCGGTAGGCCGCGCGGCTACAGCAGGATGTTCGGCGTGAGCCGTACCCCGTTCCGCGATTTGGCGTCGTATGGCAAAATCCCTGGCTTGACCAAAGCTAGCTGGTAATATCAATAAATTGAACAAGAATCAGTGTAATAATAAAGAACATGGTAACAACTGATCCAATAGCAGACTATCTTACCCGCATCCGCAACGGCCAATTGGCACGCCATAAGATCGTGGAGATTCCGGCATCGAACCTGAAGAAGAAGATGACCGAGCTTTTGTACGAGCAAGGCTACATCCTGAAGTACAAGTTCGAAGACGTGCCCGGTAAGCAAGGTCTTATCAAAATAGCGTTGAAGTACGACCGCAAGTCGGGTGAGCCGGTTATCCGCTCCCTTCGCCGCATCAGCCGTCCGGGTTTGCGCCACTATGCAGGCAGCACCGAGTTGCCGCGCGTGTTGAATGGCTTGGGTATCGCTATCGTTTCCACCTCACAGGGCATCATGACCGTGAAAGAGGCCAAGAAACGCAATATTGGCGGTGAAGTGCTGTGTGAAATATTCTAATCAAGAGACAAAAGCATTACTGAAATGTCACGTATAGGTAAAGCACCCATCACCCTTCCGAAAGGCGTTGAGGTTACCGTTGGCGAAGAAAACGTCATCAAGGTAAAAGGCCCTAAAGGGGAGTTGTACGAGAAAATAGACGAGCGTATCAACATAGCCATCGACAACGGCGTGTTGACCCTGAGCCGTCCTGACGACAGCAAGGAAAGCCGCTCGTTGCACGGTTTGTACCGCGCCCTGCTCAACAACATGGTTGTGGGCGTGAGCGACGGCTACAAAAGAGAGCTGGAGTTGATTGGCGGTGGCTTTGTAACCCACGCCAATCA